>NZ_JAUBRK010000001.1:0-154031 GCF_036701825.1 Microcoleus sp. MOSTC5
AAATTTTTAAAATATTGTCGAGTCGTTATCGGAATCGCCGTCGCCGTTATGGTCTGCGTTGTAATTTGTTGTCAGCACTTTACAATTATGAGTTAGCTTTCAGGTCTAAAATTCAAAACCTTTAATTATAACATAGATTTTTTTTGCAAGAGGTCTACTAATCGTCATTGATTTTTTCAGTTGATTTTCTGGCAATTAAGGGTTTCATTAATTGGGTTCAGAAAAATTTAACACTATTCCATCATCGTGCAACTCTTTAAATATCTCTGTTGTCTCTTTATCTGAAAACACAGGAGTTTGATAAAGCCTTTCTGTAACGTAGTAAGGATTGATGAGAAGTGCAAGCTCTAGATAAGCCGTTTCTGTACCAATATTACTTTTGTTTCCCAGAAGATGGCTTACTTCACAAAGAAAGAAAAGAATATAACTGCACATCTCTTTCAGATCAAAGTTTTTCCATAGCCATAATTGAGGCTCTTTTTCAACACCTGATGTAGGGTCATTTATCACCTCTTCCAAAATAAGCTCCTTTAATTTATTTCCCTTCTCAGCTTTCTTATTTATCGATTCAAACTGCTCTATACTAACTGACGGTTCTGGAACATTAATTAGATATCGCAATATCTTTTTACATTTTTGGCAAAACTCCACTTCTGTATCTTCAAAAAATTGCTCTAATTTTATTTGAATATTTTTAATGTCATCTGGTTTTAATGAGCCCCCGTCTTCCTTCTTTTGGTTAGCCTCAATTATGGTGAGAATTAGCTTAGCCATCAAGTCACCTGGACTAAGTATCAAAGCTTGTTGGAGAAAAGTTATCGCTCTAACGTAATGTCTTTTTTTGTCATCGCCTGATTGATTCTTGGTCAAATAAAAAGACAGGAAAGCGTGTTCGTAAAGATTTACCCTGCCACTTTTTAAGAATGGAACGGGAGAAGAAGACTGTTGCATAATCTCCATACTCGGAGCTATTACAGCTTCAACTTCCAAATCCCAGAATGAATTTTCGTAGTCTTTAGCCAATCTGTAAACTGTCGCTCGCATACCCCATGCCCAAGCGTATGTAGGCATGAGTTCAATCGCTCTGTTAAGGCATTTCAAAGCCTTTTCTACTTGTAGTTTTATAATTTCTATTCCTGATAATTTTTCTGTGCTTGATGGCGGAAATATCAACTCTTCAAGGAATTGGCTGATACCGTTAGTTATATTCAGGCGATAGGTTGCTCCCAAGTGAGCTAATGCCCAGGCATAGTTACTGTCTTCTGGTGGTTTAGAGTTAAGCGCTTTTTGGAAACAATCTATAGCTAAATCAACATATTTTTGCCTTTCCTTACTTTCCGTAATTGCTCGAAGACGATAGGTTTCACCTAGCTGTGCATGAGCCCAGAAATACCTATCGTTTTTGTGAATCGCTTGATTTAAATAATGTTCTGCTTTCCCATAATCCATTAAATGGTAATAGCTTGCTCCTAAGTGAGCATTAACCCAAGCATTGTCAGGATACATTTGGAGTTGTTCAAAAATCTCGATCGCCTTTTCGTAAGCCCCTGACAAGCGAAGAGTTTCTGCTTGTTGGGCCATCATCAGGTCTTCGATATCCATCTGCATAAAATCCTCCTGAAATGTTACTTGATGTTGAATTACTTGAAATTTGTTTTCTCAAACACTTAACTAGCGAGCAATGCCAGAGTTTTCGGGTCATCCCGCCAATCCAACCAAGCTGGATCGTGACCGACTAACTCAATGGCTTCATCATTGATAGGAATAGCTTCTCGCAGATATTGCCATGCTTGTTCGCAGTTCCCTGCCAAAATTGCTAAGCCGCAGAGTCGGTACAGAATATCTCCCCGATCGCCCGTTTCCCATTGAGCAAGCAATGCTGTCCGCGATCGCTCGATTTCGCTTGCTGCTTTGTCCACTCCTTGCCAACGCGCCTTAGATACGGCAATGCAGTACAAAGCTGTAGTGTCATCAGCAACCTGTTGCAACCTCTGTTCGCAACAGGCGATCGCCTCAGAATATTGGCCGTCATAGCAAAGAATCAACCCTTTCTCAATTTGCCAATTTTTCACAAATATGGTTTTGTCTAGGGCGATCACTCGATCGAAGTCAATCAAGGATTGCTTGTAGCACTTCATCAACTCATAAACGCGGCAGCGATAGGCAAGCGCCCAAACGTAATCCGGCTGACGCTCAATTGCTCGATCCAAGTCACCCAACGCCTTTGTGTAATAGGCTTCCCCCAGAAAGCGGTAGGTTACGCCTCGGTGCGCGATGGCCCAATTATAATCAGGGTTCAGTTCAATGGCGCGGTTGAAATCTGCGAATGCCTCCTGATAGCGTTTCATCAAATAATAGGTTTCGCCCCGGTGTGCGATCGCCCAAGCATTGTTAGGTTCCAACTCGATCGATCGGTTGAAATCGTCTAAAGCTGCTTCAAAATGTCCCGTCAGCCGATGGTTTTCACCACGATGAGCCAGAGCCTTAGCATCGTCAGGGTTTTGTTCTATATAAAGCGACATTACCACATTTTTTCTCCTCTAACACATACACTTTTTATCTGCTGGACAAAAAGTGTAGTTTTTACTACATTCTCTTGGCAAAATACCTTAAGTTTCCTTAACAAAAGACATACCCAACCGCGCCATCATTTCACTGTCTACAGGTGCAGGCGCTTGAGGCGGAACATAAAGTGTCGAAACTAGAGTAACACGAGTTTCAGCCAGTTTGGACAGAGGAATATGCTGGATAACTGGCTCGCAAACCGGGTAATAAACCGCTGCTTCGTAAACCATTACTTCGTGGTCAGAACCATAGTATGTTTCTAACACTTCAGCTAACACAGTTAGACCGCGCAGTTGACTCCCTTCTTGATAAAAACCCAGATTGCCGATCGTCGCAATCTGCCACAAAATTAAAGCACTGGTCGGGTCAAATTTACGCCCCCGAATCAGAAAATCTGTCGCTTCAAAACTTTGACATCCATTGCGTCCTGGGTCAAGACCCAAGTCAGCAAATAAGCAATCTTCCGCTGAAATTCCTGGTAACATTTGCGCCCTAAAACCTTCACGGCGCGCCTGTTTAATCGCTTCATGAGTGGGGTAAGCAAAGACACCGGGATGACCGTAAAAAACTGCACAGACATTCAACCCCTGACGAACTTCAGCCAAAATGCGATCGACCATCTCCCGGTATGTCTCTCTGCGCCGCTGATTGTTGGTATTGTATGGCAAGGCTTCTGCGGTGGGATTGAGTGTCTGTAGCCATTTAGCAGTAACAGGATCTGCTACGGCGAACAGAACTTTGTCAGCTTGCTCGATCCACGCCTTCGCTGCTAAGGTCAGATGACCAACTAATTGAATTCCCGTCCCGACAACAGTTAAAGATCCCGTTTTCAAATGTAACTTCCTCCAAGCGATCGCAAAATGTGTTTCAGTTATGGTAGTAACGCAAATTGCTAGTTATATAATTAAAGCTGCTAAGAGGTAAAAAGTCGATCGTCAAATTGGGATAGGCAAAACAAGCGATCGATATCGTCTCAAACTAACACTAAAAGTTTGGTTCTTGAGAGTAGCAAATACTGCTCGAAGTACATCTTGCAGCTAACCTGACTGCCAAATAACTCATCCCCATATTCTGCTATTTTATTGCCCAGTTGCAAACCCAAACCGACGTTGGCGCAGAACCACCGCAAGAATTTTTCCAAATCTTGAAAACTTTTTATATTTGCTAACTGAAAATGTATAAATATTTTTGCAAGATTACTTAAAAGATATGAGGTAAGGTCATCTAAAAATCCATCAACCTTCATCTGCTGATATCTGCCGTGAAAAATTCCCAACGAGGAGAAATTTGCTCTAAAGTTGCGAAACTCCGATCGGCCTCACTGACCTATTCCTCTCAAAAACAGCCCTCGGTTTCAAAGCAATTCTCAGCAACAGCCACAGCGATCGCCATTCTCCGGGAGTTTCCTGCCGCTTCCACTGGCCCGGGCGACAGTACAGCATTTCGATCAAACAGCGGTGCTGGCTAATATTCAGGCGATCGAACGCAATTCGCACAGTGGGAAATTCCGCAAAATTGCACTCTTTTCCATCCCGAAAACTCGACTCTAACTGAGATTTATCCCTCACCAGCTCAATCTTAGCCACAGGAATAAAACAGTTCTCTTCCATAATTTCCAGAGTCGCCGAATCGCAATCAATCAAACCTTTGGCCAAACGACGCTCAGTGCCGAACTCAACAACAGACGGCGCTAGCGATCTCCTTGCTTTGACTGCCGCACTGCAAGGGAGCGCGTTTATTTTACCCTGCAATAAACTTGTCTGAACGGAATATTTTGGTAAAATCTCTGCTGGCGTCAAACTCTCTTTACTACCCTTACCTTTCACCGCAAAGCTTGGCCACTGAGTCAGAGCAACTTCAGCGCCACTTTCCGAAATTACAGTGGTTATACCCCAAAAACTTTTACCGCCAATATTCAATTGTACAACCCTGCGTAAATTGAACCATTCGTAAATGTCCGGCTTAGGAATATCCACCAAAATTAGTAATGCAATCCCGATCATCAGCAGGTTGTAAGCGCTCCAAATCCATCCCAAACTCATTCCTTTTGACAAACAATGTGCACTTTCTAATATTGACTGTAAGCTGCACACATTTTTAACTAAATTAACGTTTAAATTGTGCCACAAACTGAAGGCTGTAGCTGCGAACAAGACAATCAAAGGCCATCCCAAATTCCAGTTAAAACTAAAGCGATCGCTCGCAATTCCTTTCGGCGTCACCTGAAACCCTTTCCCAAAGGGATTCAGCATGGAACTCACCACCGTCACCGCTAAAGGAATACACTGGACGAACGAATAAATATCGGAAAGCAAAGCCGATCCCGATCTGCGGTTCAGCCAAGAAAACACAGTAAGTTGTACCAAATAGTAAGGCAGGAAAAAGTACAGCAATTCCCGCGCACTTGCCCGCAAAGGAATTATGCCGAAAAACGAATAAGCTAAAGGTATCAACAGATATAAAACCCTGGTTAAACTGGTAAACCAGTGCAGCAATCCTTCCAAATGAGACAGCCTTTGTACGAATCTGAGACCGCGAATTGTTAAAGGGTTGGAATCAATAAAAAATGCCTGAAGCGTACCTCTAGCCCAGCGTAGCCTTTGATTTAGATGAGCCTCTATATTTTCAGCCGCCAAACCAGCACTCAATTTTTCATCTAAATAAACTAAGCGATATCCGGTTGCTGATAGCCGAATTCCGGTAAAATAATCTTCGCAGATTGAATCTGTGACCAAGCCTCCCGCTGCTTCCAAAGCACTCCGCCTAACTACAAAAGATGTACCGCAACAAACCACGCTGTCGGCGCTGTCTTTGATGATTTCTATTTGTCTGTAAAATATTTCTTCTTCCGGCGCGAGCACATTTTCTAAACCTAAATTGCGGGAGATGGGGTCGTGGTTGTAAAAGCTTTGCGGTGTTTGAACGAGGGCGATTTCTGGATTTTGAAAAAATCCCACTGTTCGAGTTAAAAAGTTTTTAGTGGGAATAAAATCTGCATCGAAAACTACAATTAGTTCTCCATTAGTTAGGGCTGTGGCATGATTGATGTTTCCAGCTTTAGCGTGAATATTATCGGGTCTGGTTATATACTCGCATCCCAGTTCTTTTGCCAGCAATTTGATTTCAGGGCGCTTGGTATCGTCGAGCAAATATACTTTTTTGTTGGCGTAATCTAAAGCTTGACAGCCGATTACAGTGCGCCGTAAAATAAACGCCGGTTCGTTGTAAGTTGGGATAAAAATATCTACTGCCGGGGCGAAGTTTCCAGCTTCAACTGCAACTGCCATGCGATCGGCTTCTCGACGCCGGTCTTTCATTCTCAGCATTAAATACAGTTGAATACTGGTGTTAAAAACCATTACCATTTCTAGGAAAAACAGCCCCAAACTAAAGATACCGTTGAGGGGATCGGTTAAATTTAGAGTAGCGAGCGATCGCCACAAAACGTAGCGAATGGTTAAAGCTAGAACTATTGCAACTACCACAGCGCGCGACCATTTCTGCGGTTGAGGCGAAATTTTAATTGCAGCTAAAGCGGCCGAGACCAGCACAAAAGTCGGCACTAACAAATACATCTTGCTCGTAGCAGGCACTTGCAGCAACACAGGCGGGTTTTGCTGCCAAGTGTTGATTGTGGCAAAAATACCGCTGACTGTACCTTCATTGGCAAACCAGGCTGCGGCGATCGCACCTGCGAAAGCAAGAGCTCCCAACACGACTAGCGTTGCCGCCGGCACCCGCGAAATTCGCCAAAAGCGGGGTTTCAAGTCTTGAAGGTCAAATCTTGAATTTGTCATAAAATATATTTAAAATTCCCGATTGTACCTGCAACAGTCAGGGTTTCCTGCTGTCCACTTTTTAATCCTGTTAAAAATTCCGAGACACCCCAGTGATTATATTTACATTTTTTAACATTGCGATCCTTGTATGATAGTTGATTTTGCTTGCTAGTGGCAAACCGATCGGCGGGTTCAATCCGGGCAAAGTATAACAGATATTGAAGGAAGTTCGGCAACGGATTCGCTTTCTTCGGAGGTAACGGATGTCAGGAAGAAGTCCGAGAGAAAAAGCAAGAAGGCTTTAAAAAAGCGCTCTAGGATACAAGTCAGAAGCAATCGAACGCGCTGTGGCTATAACAGCAACATATCCTTGATATTATGTGCGATCGAACAACCGCAATAAAATTCGTTTGTAGTGAGGACAGAGAATCCTCATAAAACTACTAGGAGTGTCAACGTGTATACAAATCAAATAGGATTGCTATCAAAGTATAGCAATCCATATAGTTTAACAATTAGACTAATTTGACATCTAACTAAAGGTAGATAAATTTTATATTAATTTAAAAAATTACCGCGCTCCCAGCACAAAAACCCAGTCATCAAACAATTAATCAGAAACTGCTAATTCCGAGATTGCATAGCGGGCGACAGCCAAACTAACTCTCGCCTGTTCTATTTCCGACAATTGGGCCCAAGGTCTTTTAGTCGCCACGACCAATTCCACCCCTTCCGAATCAACATCTCGCATGGCATAAGCCAAAGGACGCGCCAACACCTGCAAATCTTCCTCATCCCACTGAGGCAAAATATCTAACACGCACTCTACCATTTGGTCAGCTAAAGATTGATACTTAACAGTTGCGTTTTGTACGCTTTGAGCGATGCTGGCCAGAAAAGCTTGAGGAACGCGAGTAAATTTTTCGCGCAAAGACTTTTGGAGAGCAGTCGTCAGCCAAACTTGTTCTAATTGCGAAAATAAAACTTGCGACTTCAGGGCAATATCGCTGTCGCTGAAGGAATCAGACAGCGCAAATTCCTGCTCTACGGCACTCAAATAAGATTCTGATTCAAGCTGTGCAGGATTCCAGGGATAAGCAACATCAGCCTGAACTATTGTGGCGAGAAGTTCCATCTGGGCTTGAGTTTGTGAGTCGCGAAAATATTCAGAATCAGGAGATTGGGTAGCCATGATGTAATACCTCAGGGGGAAAAGGAAAATTATAGAAGGGGGACTGTGCCAAGAGCTAGTTGCGAGCTATCAGTGGTAAGTAACTCTTTTAAATTCAGACTGGAGATTCAACGCCCAGAACTTTGCTGTGCCGCTCGCCCCTCGCCTTCATTAGCTACACCCGCATCTTAATTCGTTCCGCAATCAGTCTCACTGTAGCCCGAAGTTTTTGGAACCTCAATAGTGAACTCAAAAATCTGACCTTGAGAACTGCCAAATTTTAGCTGAGTGCCGCTGCGCAGCAGCAATTCTTGGTGGTGAACTCTCTGCCATCCCTCAGGCCCCAAAACAAGAGTCCCGTAGCGAGAAAAATCCCGCAGGAAGTAGCTAGGTTCTTCCCGGCTATCTCCGATACTGTTTCTGCAGAAAATCTCGGCGTGTTTTTGAGAAACCCACTGTTCTCGAATCACTACGTCGTTTTCTTCCCAGCGTCCGACTCGAACCATACCCGCGCGAATCGGCCAAACCTGATTGGTCGATTCGGTGGATTTGGCATTTGGTCGATCGCGCCCCCGCAAATAAGCACAAGACGGCAACCGTCCCAGCCAAGTAGAAGAATTTAAAGGCAATTCAGTTTTTAGGTCATCAACCAGCTCAGTTAGCTGACCGTCAAACTCAGGGTGCATATACAGCACAGGCAGCGTCCAAGCCGGTTGATTGAACTTGTAGAGTGTCAGTAACTGCTGTCTGGCGACGGCCACTGCCCGATCGACCGACATCCGCCCGGCCAAAGCTTGGGCAAAAGTTTGGATAAAACTCAGGGCTTCGCGATCGGCGATCGAGTCCCGCATCCCCAACACCGCAGGCACCCCGTGATGGATCAGTACCTCAGCCAAACTGCTGCGGGCGATCGCCTGTTGCTGGCCGTTAGTTGAGTGCAGCATCTCCACCGCCGGCTGAGCTCCCCAGCAGGCATTAAACACCGCCAGAGTCACGCGGCACCGAACTAAAACCTGAGCCAGTTCAGTACCGTTAATCGCCGTTTCCGGCCCCAAAAACAGCAAGCCGCCATCGGGGCCCGGTATCCCGTGGCCGGCGTAAAACAGAATATTGTAAGCTTGCGTTTCCAGCCGAGAAATGAGTTCCGCCGGAGTAGGTTCGATCAGAGTATCGACACGAGTCGGAACGCTGATATCAGAATATTTGCCGCTGTCGTCGGTTTGAAAAGCACTTTCCAGAACACCAGCTAGGGCGAGTGCTTCTTCTCCCAACTGCAAATGACCGTTATTGCTGGAAAATTGAGAATTAGCACCGCGGCTGGGTTCTGCTTGTCCCAAAACTAGCAAAATGTTGAGCGACTCCGCAGGCTGCAGGGGTGGCAAAGGTTCAACATTGCTGGTAGTGCGGCTGAACAGCAGTTGCTGCGACAGAGAAATTGCCGGTTGACCGGCTTGAGGCTGCATAATTTCCCAAGGCAAAGCAATTAAATACGGTTCGCGCAAATCTACGCGCACTCGCAGGGGTAGATTTTGCCCGATCGCGATACCTTTACTTTCCTGGAGACTACCTTGAATCGGCCCTTCAAACAGCCACTGCCAAAGATTAATCCCCAAATGCTGCATCAGGCGACTGCTGTAGCTGGCCGGTGGCGGCGGCGGATTCTGCTCCCCCCTGTCGCCCCACCCCGCTTGACCGAGGTGGAGCGGCACAGAGGGCGCCGGTGGAGGTAGCTGTAGGGAGTGAGGGGTTCGTTGTTCAGTTTGTGCCAGTATATTCTGGCTGTTTTCCGGCGAGAATATACTGGCATCTGGATTTAGGGGCAATTCGTGAATTGTCCCGGAGGGCGAAAACATTTCCTGCCAAGCTTTCCATGATTGGGATAGGGTATCGGGCCACATACAGTCGTGGTGAACGTACCCGCTGGGATAAGGAGCTTGTAGAACCCAAGTGGCAAAATGGTTTGCCCCAGCGGTTCTCAGGCGAGCGATCGCTATACTGAGGCAAGGACTTTCAGGGCGCGCCATTCACAACTACCGACTCTGCATATAGGGTTGGATTGAGTTTCTCTATTAGTAGTTTATCGGGTTTGGGGTGTGATGGAGTGCGCGAGATTGCTTTGGGAGTTATTACTTTTACTTAGTGCCCAAAAATTTATCTAAATTCGGTACATCTACCCAAGTTCCCGTAGCATTCGACTCCTGGGTCAAATCCATCAACAACTGCGAGTAAACCCCTTCTCTGAGAGACGGTATCAACGATTTACCCGCATCTATTGCTTCTACCCACCTATCTACTACTCGAATAAACGGTGCAATTCTCCCGTCTGGATAAACTTGAGGAAACTCCAATCTTTGAGGAATTTTGATTTCAGCTAAAGGTTCTCCACCTTGGGAACCCCACAACCGAAATCCGTGGACGTAATCTTGCTGGTTGTCGCTTCCCAACACCAACGTACCCTTACTCCCGTATATTTCCACCCAGTGTCCCCGCCCTTGATAAGTAACAGAACTCAAACAAACCTGACAAGGCGTTCCCCCGGCTACTTCCAACATCAACGTGCAAGAATCATCTGCATCAACTAATTTTAAATTTCCCGAATCATTCGGATCGGGCCGCGCCGAAATGCCTGTAATCAAGTGCCCAGAAAGCTTCTGCGGCGGGCCGAACAGCCAGCTAATATAATCAAAAACGTGAGAACCCGTCGCGCCCAAAACTCCGCCGCCACGCTCTTTTTGCGCGTACCAATTCCAGGGGCGAGTCGCATCAGCACGGCTCGACACCAGCCAATCAACCTTAATTAAACGCTTTTCTCCCACATACCCTGCTGCCAATAGTTCTGCTAGCATTTGCCATGCGGGGATAAATCGAAACTCAAAGTCCATTGTGGCAATTGCTCTGGCACCACCCTTGTTTAAATCAGTTTGAGATTCGCTGTTTGCCAATCGGTAAAGTTCCCTGGCTTCATTGGCTGTCAGGGCTGTGGGTTTTTCTAATAATAAATGCTTGCCTGCTTCTAAGAAGGTTTTTGCCATTTCATAATGCAAAAATGGCGGCGTGGAAATGCTGGCACCCGCTACTTCTGGGATGGCTACTATATCGGCGATCGAGTCGCAAGCGTAGGGGATATTGTGGCTAGAGGCGATCGCCTTTGCTTTGTCTAAATTCCGGTGGTAAACAGCCACAACCTCTGTCCGGTGATGTGCCTGGAATCCGGGAAGGTGTACTTTTTGACCGAAACCTGTACCGACTACTGCAACGCCAATTTTTGACATGATTTAATAATTGGGAATTGGGAATTGGGAATTGGGAATTGGGAATTGGGAATTGGGAATTGGTAGCCAATAACATATAACTAACGACTGCAACATCTGCCTGAAGGTCGATAATTAATCCGTGTATTCGTGTCCTCATCTTTGTCGTACTTGGCTTCTTCCCTCATCCTTCTTCCTTCTTCCTTCTTCCTTCTTCCTTCTCCACCCATTCAATTACTTGTTTGCCCAAACTAACGCCGTCAAACAAGTCAATTTCTCTGATCCCTGTAGGGCTGGTGACATTAACTTCTGTGAGATAACCGCCAATGATATCAATCCCGACAAAGTACAGTCCGTCCCGTTGCAGCACGGGTTCTAACTGAGTGCAAATTTGCAGTTCGCGATCGGTAATTTCTGTTTTTGCGACTCGGCCGCCGACGGCCATGTTGCCGCGAAATTCATTGCCAGTGGGAATACGATTGATAGCACCGATGGGCTTGCCATCCAACAGTATAATCCGCTTGTCTCCCTCTTTTGCTTCCGGCAGATAAGTCTGAACCATCACTGGAATTTGCCCTTGTTGAGTGCTAATTTCGACCAGGGAGTTGAGATTGCGATCGCCCGCTTCCAAAAACAAAATCCCCTCGCCAGCTTTGCCGCCCAAGGGCTTAAGAACTGCCGCTCCTTTTTTTTCAACAAATTGCCGAATTACCTGCTTGTTTTGAGAAACAATTGTCTCGGGGATCGCTCCCTCAAATTGCAAAGCATACATTTTTTCATTCGCCGCCCGCAATCCTTTGGGACTGTTAACTACCAAAGTTTTAGCAGGATCGATGCCGTCTAGAAGGTAAGTAGCGTAGAGGTAAGGAATGTTGACTGGGGGGTCTGTCCGCATAAATACTGCGTCCATTGCTTCGAGAGGCTGCAAAGTAGGCTGTTCCACCTCGTACCAAGCCTCAGCAGCCTCCCAGCGTCCATCTACGACTTTTACAGGGGTGAGTGCTACCCGACTGAGCATTGCCCAGGTTTTGCCGCCGATGACGCTTAGTTCATTGGCTTGAGTCGCCCAGACTTCGTGACCCAACTCTTGAGCTGCCTCCATCAGCGCTACGCTGGTATCGTGTCCTGGAATTAGTCGCGCGAGGGGATCGATGATGAATGCAAATTTCATTGTCAATTAAAATTAAGAATTGGTCGCAGGAAAATTTGGGCTGACTGAAAATTCGACAGGGAATGCCTTATTTTGCTGCTAGCAGCGGGTCTAGCTGGCCTAGAGCATCAAGTTTGTGCATTTCGTCGCACCCACCTATGTGTTGGTCGTTAATGAATATTTGTGGCAGGGTGCGGCCTCCGTTGGCTCGATCGCTCATTTGATCTCGTGCTGCTTCATCTCCGTCGATCGCGTACTCTGTAAAATCCACCCCTTTTCGCTTCAGCAGTGCTTTTGCACGAATGCAAAACGGGCAGGTTCTCCAAGTGTAAATTTCTATTTTAGGGGTCATCGGACGAGCAAATAATAACTATATTTTTTAATTGTAATCTTAACCAATCTTATTTTAATTTTTAAATAGTTGCAGCAAGCAAGCTGTAAAGTTATTATTTATACAATTTCTTTAATTTTAGCCTAAAAATAAAAAAAACACCCACGCTTGAAAAAACGGAGAGAGTTTGAAAACAAGCAGCAGGTTGGGCCTGCCTACCGTTGCTGACCAACCTGCTTGTTTCGTCTTCTGCCGGAACAGATGATTCCTGCGCCTGTCACCATGAGTCCTACCACCATACCGGGTTCAGGGATAGTAGCTCTTGGCGGCTTGGACGTGGAGGTGGTGTATATGTTTCCCAAGTCCCCCGCGGCGGGCGCCGTTAGTGGTGGTTCGGTTTCGGGTACTTCCTGTACCGGGTCTGCTGGTGGTGATTCAACTACCTGCTCTTGCGGTACCGGGTCTGGTATGACTGCTGGTGGTGATGATTCAACTACCTGCTCTTGCTGTACCGGCTCCGGTATGACTGCTGGTGATGGTGATTCAACTACCTGCTCTTGCTGCACCGGGTCTCGCAGGGATGCTGCTGATGATGAGGTTGTTGCTGATTGCTCGCTGCTTGCCTCGGCTTTGGCGCACTCACTTGAAAAGTTTCCGGGCCCGCACACATCTACTGCTGAAGCCGGAGGGGCAGCAGCTAGATAGTAAAACGCTGTTGCCATTGTGGCAGAGAGTCCAAGTCCTAGTTTTGCCAGTGGCGTAAACATAACTATTTAGTTAAACAGTGGTAAAATCTGAAAATAGAAATAGTCCTAGAGATTAGCGCTGCACGACGGGCAAGGATTTTACAGTTCTTACAATAAATGGATGTTTTCTTTCGCGAGCGCCTGTAAAAGATAGTATAGCGCTTGAGGTGACCGCCCAAACACTTTAAGAATATTATTCTCTTTCACCTTGACCTCGCGTACCGTGGTTTGCACCAGGAAGTGGTTTGCACAGAGTGAAGCAACATCTTTTTGCAACCTCTCAACCAACAGCCGTTACAGCCATTAACAAAGAGTGTTTTTACCTTGACCGCCTCCTGAAATTAATTATTTAACCGAGCGCAAACGAGAGCTGCTGTATTGTACTTTGCAATGCACAATCTGGCTACTCTTCTATAATCTCACGGTTCGACGATATCTGTCCTCAGTATATGTACGTGTATTCCTGACTGTCAACCAGTTAAAAGGAATATTTAAGTATTTACCGAGGGTAGAGGGCGTATTGAATGAGCTGAGCTAGTCGATCGCGGAGACTTTCCATCCCGAGACCTTTGGCGGCAGAAATAAATACGGCTTGAGGAAACTCTTCTCGGGCGAGGGCGAGAGTATCTCCATCTACAGCATCGATTTTGTTAAAAACTACAAGGGCTGGCCCGGGAGTTACGGGCATATCTGTCAAAATATTCATGACCGATCGAATTTGGCTCTGCCACGCGGGATGCGAAAGATCTACCAGGTGCAGCAAAGCATCGGCGTCAGTGACTTCTTCGAGGGTAGCTCGAAAAGCGTCGATCAAGGCGGGGGGCAGTTCCCGAATAAAGCCCACTGTATCTGTGAGGACGATCGACAGCGGTTCCCGAGTGACAGTGCCAGGAATGGTCAACCGTCGCGTTGTGGGGTCGAGAGTGGCAAATAACTGGTCGGCGGCATAAACCTCGGAATTGGTGAGCAGGTTGAGCAGAGTCGATTTACCGGCGTTGGTGTAGCCGACGATCGCCACTGAGGGTACTTCGTGGTGGTGCCGGTTCTGCCGCAGCCGGAAGCGGTGGGCCAGCAGTTGATTTACTTCTTGCTGCAATCGAGAAATGCGTTTGGCGATCGTCCGCCGTTCGGTTTCTAGTTTGGTTTCCCCGGGGCCTCTGGTACCGATGCCGCCGCCCTGTCTCGACATTGCCTGACCGCGACCTCTGAGCCGGGGCAGGGCGTACTCTAGCTGAGCGAGTTCGACTTGCAATTTACCCTCGCTCGATCGAGCTCTTTGGGCAAAGATGTCGAGAATTACCTCTGTTCGATCGACTACGCGAATACCTATCTGAGTTTCCAAGTTCCGTATTTGTGCGGGGGCCAGGTCGCGATCGAATACCACGAGGTTAGCGCTAATCGTCTGAGCGGTGAGGGAAATTTCCTGAACTTTGCCTTCGCCGACGACTGTCTGCGGATGGGGGCGCGATCTTTTTTGGCGCACTGTTTGCAGCACCTGACCCCCGGCGCTTTCAACCAGCCGCGTGATTTCTGCGAGTCCGTCCTCAAAATCCAACTGAGTCATGTGCTGAGTCATTACACCTACCAACAGCACTTTGTCTTGGTCTGCATCGACCTGCTTAGCGACAAACTCTGCTTCAAACTCTGCTTCTAGTCCTTCCACCAAATCCAGAAAGTCTTGGTCGGCGAGTTCGTCCAAATTTAGCGGTTCTGATATTTTCCAGGGAAAGTTTTGAGTTTTGATTGGTGACTTTTGAATTGAAGGCTCTTCTATTTCATCAGTTGAATCTGGTTCTAACTGAGCGCTCAAAACAGAGAACTCAAAATTTGGCTGGTCTCCCTGGGGTATCAAGTGAGCGAGATAAGTTTCTTGGATGTACCCAGTCGCACCGCCGCCGCGGCGCTGAAATCCTCCGCCGGTCAGTGTCAGCCAAACTAGAGCGTCGAGGCGCTGAATTGCCATTGCGGTGAGGGCTGCTTCGCTTGGGGTTTCAGGCTTCAGGTGGGTGGCGATGCAGCGAATGCCGCTGAGGCGACCTCCCCCGTAGCGGGGCAATTCTAAGGGTGCAATCTGCGTTTGGCGGGGTGTACCGACGCCGACGCGAATTACTTGTCCGCGGCGGTTGATGTAGGTGCAGATTGGTTTGTCTATTTCCGTGCTGATGGCGGCGACGCGCTGGGCGAATTCTGCAGTGGTGATGCGATCGCCCGGTAGTCGCTGGTGGTAAAGCTTTTCTAGTTGCTTGAGCTGGCTGGACTTTAAACCTTGAAGATTGCCGTAGATGGTTTCGATAACTGTTTCTCCCGATCGATCTGTTTATCTCCTATTTTAATTAACTCAGAGGCGATCGTGTTCGGGTTTTAAGTTGAAATTTACTAAATTTTCTTGCCCCTAGCAGGGCGCGGATTCAGTATTGTCGAGTCACCAGCACCGTTGTTTGTCGCTACGGGGCGATCGGGCATTTCACTGCTGCCTTCTAAACTTGCGGTTGTATTCAGTATCTACAGATACAGGAGCTCGCTGAAAAAATTCTCGCAACAAAAGTTAACACTTTTTTTCTTGTTTCAAAATCCTCCTTTAGACTTGTGTGTAGCTTGAGCCTACAGGCAGATAGCCAAGCAGAAATTAGGTCGCTACCATGAGAAGCGAAACATTGTTAAGGAATGTAAAAACATGGAAACTCGTCCTACTAACTTGCCTCCTACGGCTAATGCTTACAACGGCAAAGATCGGAATGCCTTTCTGTTTGGCTTCAACCCGCAAGCAGAACTTTGGAACGGTCGCTTAGCGATGATCGGTTTCTTAGCTTATTTGCTTTGGGACGCCGCTGGATATAGCGTTCTGCGCGACATACTTCACTTTCTGCCTACCTACATTGCTCACTAATGAGTAGCTGTATTTCCTGTCTGGCAGCGTGAGTAAATGCCGCCATTGCCAGACAGGCTAAAAGTTACAAATGGCAGCGAGTATGGTTTGGTCCCTTTGTATCTTTCGTTACTTTTGAATGGCATTAAAAGACTTCTTGATGTGATTCGATGATTACGGGTGGGGGCGCTGTCGCTGGCGCGGTGAATATTAACACCAACAAATATTTATTGCGTAAAGGCGATCGCCCCTTCTGTATTTTTGGTAAGAAATCTCATCAAGCATTTCTGATAGTTTATGAAAAATAGGAGCATCAACGATGATTAACTCAAATTTACTGGCAGTAGTAGAATCCGCTCTGACTGACACAGCATCAGGAACTTGGCAAAAGCCTCTGGTGATGTTTGTCTGCAATATCTTAGCATTGCTAGTTCTCAGCCGCAGAATTTGGTATCCCCACGTCGGGCCGAAAATGCCTTTGCCCTTTCCCTCTCTGTTTAACAATGTTAGCGTACCGGCATTTTTGGCTTGCATGAGCGCCGGTCATTTGCTGGGAGTATTCGCGATTTTGGCGCTGAGTATCGACAAGGCTATCTAGTAGCAATTGCGCGGCTGTTTTGGCGATTTCTTGCTGCAATTAATTGGTTAAACGGCTGACAAAAAATGGCAGGGGTAAGTGAAAAGCACTCACCCCTAATTTTAATTTTATCTAGGGACTGACGCAGAAATCGGTTTTTGTACCATGCACTTACAACTAACGAGGCTTAAATAAATTTCAAGCCCAAACTAGCTTGCTCGACAGCAAATACCTCACCGCTGGCTTATAGCGCACCCACAAATCTATAAGATATAGCTGTTGTTAAAGCTTCTAAGACCTCCGTAAAAGTAGTTAAAAACTGTGATCCCTTAGCAAGGACGCAATTCACCCTTCAACTGATACCAAATTACCAAACGGTAGACCCAAACTACTAATATTTAATGCCATAAAGACGGCTCATTCCTCAGACTAGATACTAGGCATAATCCTAACCATTTCTGAGAATCACGATAGAACAATTCTACTCAATTACCTTGGAAGTAGGTTGTTGGTCAAAAGTGATGACTTTTCTACTACAAATAAATCAGCTTTTGAGATAGCGGGAGTACCAAATCAGCAACGCCTTATTCTGAAATCAACACAAAATACATGAGTATTCATCAGGTCAATTTTGGCAGTAGTTTGTATGCAGCAAACTGCTCAAATGTTGTTGGAGTGATGCTCTCAGGGGTTCGTGCTGTGGCATAAATTCCGTCAGGGTTGCTCAGGGCACGCAGCAGGTCTCCTAACTCTTGTTGTACCTTTGGTGTCGCCCCCGCTAGTGCAAGCTGGTGCTGTATCGATTCGATCGTGATCTGGACATAGTTGATTGGGTAATCGAGCATCCGTGAAAGAAGAGCCGTTATTTCCACGGGCGTTAAATTTTGGGGTCCCATGAGATTACGAGTCCATTGACCAGCCCATGTCTCATCCAGTAAATACTTTGCTGCTTCATCGCCGATATCGTCTGTGCTAATCCAGGGAATATCGTGGTCACTGGCATAAGCAAAAGAGACGGTGCGATGTTGTCGAATGAATTCAATTTGATCCAGCAAAAAATTCTCCATGAAATAGCCAGGACGCAGATGCAAGACGTTAGCTGCAGTCTGGTTAAAAATCGATTCCACATCTCCACCAAATGAGACTGTACCCAGATTTGGTTCTGCACCTGCACCGATGCTGGAAATATTGACGACTCGCTGGATGCCGTTTTCACGCACGGCGTTTGCGCCAGCCATTGCCGTCTGCTTGTACCAGTTTCGTAAGCTGGGTGCAAACAGGTTAGGGGGTGTTAGCCAAAACAACGCATCCACATTTTGTGTTGCCTCAATCAATCCTTCGGTATCATCACTACTGATGGGCTTTACAGTGGCACCTTGAGCTACTAAATCAGCTAACTTTTCTGGATGTCTTGCTAGCAGAATAGCTTCGCCTCCAGCCTGGATAACTTTTTCGGCGGTGCGTCGTCCAATGTTGCCAGATGCGGCTGCAATTACAATTTTCATCTCTTCGCTCTCCTTCTCTTAATCTCTGTGTTGCATTACTCGGCATTGAATGATTGGCGCAAAGTTTGTGTGCCGCCCCATGCCTCAAGGGCAGGAATAGGATTCCAGTATTCGCGGTAGTGGATAATCTTGCCTTCCTGGGTTTCTAGGCGCATCACATAATCTTGCTGATAGTGCCTGCCTGTGGCGACAATCAAGGCTTCTCCATGCACTTCTGCAAATAGAACATTCGGATTTGACGTTTGATATTCGCGAATATTCGTAAATATCAAATTTTGCATCTGGGCTGGCACATCTTTCATGTAGTTGTAGATTGCAGCTTTGCCTTCCAATCGTTCTGGTGAACCGACTGCAGACGCATAGGGAAATTCAACGATCGCATCTTCGGCAAACAGGTCTACCCAGGCAGGGATATCCTTGCAAATCAGTGCGAGATGAGCCGCAAAAACCTCAGAAATTGCTTTAGGTTGCAGTTGTTCCATGCCTTTTTCCTCGCGATTAATAATTACTGTTCTAATATTATGCTGTCTCAGAAATGATCGCCCTTGCATTTTCACTCACTTCTCTTTCCCTCGATCGTATTCAAAAGTTTATCAAACTCTGTCATTGAGCGCGCTAATTCCTCATCTACAAGTCGGGTGGCAATCTCATTGAAAGAAATTTATGTTTGCGGTCAACTTACTAAAATCTGTTCACCCTCTTGAAAATTGTCAATCAAACTGGTGGAAAATAGTGATACCTCTCTGTACATTTCGATAGTCAATGGAGATAGCACGATCGCCGTTCCGGGGAATGCCATAAATTGAATATAGCGCCATGCGGCTTGAGGATGAAGATTGGTGCAATCCCACAGGAGTAGGAGTGGATTAGCCTTGTGGGCATTGCGGGTTTGAATATGATGCTGACATGAATGCGGCTCTTAATATTGCTGCTTTGGGGGTGTCTGTAAGCCATCCCCAAAGTCCGGGGATGAGTTGTCAACTACAGGGACAATTGTCTCTCTTTCCGATCGCTCAAATCAGAGGCTAAAGCTCCGTGCCTTTAGGTCGGAGTAAGCTTATTTTAGGGAATGGGATATAGCCATTTGCGAAATAATTGTGTTAAGCGCGGCATGACCAAATAGGTGAGCAGGATAACAGTCAGACCAGAGATCATCAGAGATGTGAGCAAGGCAGGAAGACCTGATAGTAGCGGTACCAGCAAACGATTGAGAATAGAAATGGTAAAAAACACTCCCAACCATGTAACTAACGCCATTTTGTAGCGAGGGGGTGGAGCCTTCATCGATTGATTGGGCAGCGTAAACCAGGTTTCCAATCCGGTCAGAGTTTGAATATCTTCTGGGTTTTCAATCAAAGGCTGCAATCGCTCAATCCACTCTCGCCGAACATCAGATTCGAGCCAGGCCTTGAGATTGTCGTAGCAATCGAACTTGAGTATGACCACGTACTCAGGATGAGCGTGATGCTGGGGTCGAATAGTGCTCACACCCAGATGTCCCTTGAATTTTCGTGCATCTGCGGCGATGCCATGAAACCATGCTTCGTAACCTTGCTCGCGCCCCGGTTTCACGACATGAGAGATCACAGCGGTGACTAGATAGTTTTCTTCACTGGTATTGCTCGCCAACGGTTCTTCAAACATAAAATTTAGAGAATTAACTGAGAGAAAAGTTTTATTCAGAAAAACGACCCTAGAGACACCAAATTGCTCGGCAATTTTCGGCAGCACGTCTTGAAACAGAAGGGAGATTAACGAATGCGATCGCGCAGTTTTGGCATGAGAGGAAATGACTAGCCAGATGCAGCAGCTTGTAAGGCAGTTTGGGCATGGGCGATAGCCTGCGTTTGAGCCTCCTCTCCACCCATGAGATTATCAGCATGGATGACTTCAATATCAGTGATGCCCATAAACCAAAAAATGAGCCGCAGATAGGGTTCTTGGAACTCGTAGGCAGAGTAAGGCGTATCTTTTAATTAGGCTGAAATGGTGAAATAGTTCGGCCCAGACAAAGACTTGCAATCATTGACAAGAGCTATTAAAAACACCCTCTAAGTGACTTACACCCAAGTAGTTGCCACCGCTACGTTCCACGTAAAATTGATAACCTAACGATGACAATATTAACTCAGTTAAACACGAGGTAAATAAAGTAGGCGCTTTCTCACTTCTTATTGGGAGATCCAGTATTTGCCGTTGCTGCATAGCTGGTCATCAGGTTTTTGTAGTCAGGAATAAACCCTGCTAACAGACTACCCAGTCCTTCAATATCGTTGCGCCAGTCACGGTGCAATTCACACACAACGCTAAACCAATTGACCAACTGAACTCCAGCACGAGACATTCGATCCCAAGCTGCATAGCGACAGGCTTCATCGAAGGTTCCAGAGGCATCGGTGACAACAAAAACCTCATAACCTGCCTCTAATGCCGAAAGCGCACAAAAAGTAACACATACATCAGTGACAATTCCGGCAATAATCAATTGCTTCTTGCCTGTTGCTTCTACTGCTTTAACAAAGTCCTCGTTGTCCCAAGCGTTGATTTGTCCGGGACGCGGAATAAAGGGAGCATCTGGAAACTTCTCCTTCAGTTCAGGGATGATGACTCCATTGGGGCCTTGCTCAAAGCTAGTTGTCAAAATTGTAGGCAGGTTGAAAAATTTGGCTGCACTTGCCAGCGCCAGCACATTATTTTTGAAGTCGGCTGCACCAATATCACGCACAAGTGAGAACAGTCCAGTTTGATGATCGACCAGCAGAACAGCAGCATTATTCTTGTCTAGACGGTTGTATTTGAATGTAGACATGAGGTATTTCTCCTATTGGGGTTATGGGTGAATGAGGTATTGCAGAATGGAGTCAAGAATCAGAAAGCCTTGAGTTGTAACAATTAAATGTGCTTCCTTATTAAAAGCGAAACGTCTATTTCCTCTAAATGGCTTATGGCGTAACCTGTTGCGGCATGAACTCAGTTTGCAAAATATTACCAAATTTTACCACTCAAGATCCGCAAGTTAAGGGCTGAGTTAGGACTATGTTGTAGCGGGGCAAGACAGGCTCTTGTTTCATATAATTGAGTTTGCATCCCTTCAGGTGTATACTCTATCTGGAACTCTGTATGGCTATCGCCGAGCAGATTTACGAACTCGTCACATCTTTTCCTCAAGACCAAGCCAGAGAGATTCTCACTTTTGCTGCATCTATTCGAGCTAAATATCTAAATGGCAATCAACCCAGCAGTAAAGTCGCTCCACTGCCTTGGGCAGAACTGGTTTATTCCTTAGCTGCAAGTTGGGGAGGGCTTTCCTACCTTGGAGGACATTCGTGCTAATTCGGGGCAAGACATCCTACAATAGAGGCTTTAGATGTAAGTTTTGGATACCCCCATCTTGTTGGGCTGCTTGAATTATCGGTGAGGATAGTAGTAGTTCGCAGTTTGTGTGTTGGTATTAGGTGCTACGTTTCCTCAATAGCATTTGTTAAGTGCTACTTTGAGGTTGTTAATATCTCTTAATGCTGATGAAGATTAACCTTGAAACTTTTGACCTCACACAGCTCCCAAGAGTAGAAGACGATCGTTTTGAATTCAAATCAAGTAGCACTCCACCCAAGGAACTCAAGAAGAAACTAAGCTGTGCAGTATCAGGCTTTGCCAATGCTGGAGGTGGATGTTTCGTTGTTGGTGTTGATGATCGTAATGGCAATGCTGACAATGGCTACTCCTTAAAGATTGAGGGACAAGATTTACGTGACTGGGTTGATCAGATTGTCAATCAAGTGGTACCAGTTCCTAAATACGACATCAAACTAATATCAGACCCGATGGGACGGGGTGTTATTCAGCCAGATTCAGCCGTTTTGCTCGTTGCCATTCATGAAAGTTATGCTGGACCACACATGGCTCCAGATCAACGCTATTACATTCGAGCAGGTGCTCATACAGTTCCAGCCAAACATTTCATTATTGATGCAATTTGGGCTAAAAGATATTTCTTTAAACCGCGATTGACGCATTTATTTAGGCGCAAACCAGAGCAAGAGCAAACTATCCAACTTGGAATTATTGCACTTACAGACGGTCCAGCAGTTAATGTTAAGATTAACATTTCACCTCTGCCCCAGATGATACAGTTGGGCAGTCTGTTTCCTATCCATATCCCCGTTATCGATCGCATTAATCCATTCTTTTTTGATGTATCAATTTATTACCCAAATAAAGAGCTTTGGGAGAAAGACCTGTATCTTGAAGTAGAGTATTACGATCTAGCCGGAAACTCTTATGTTTATAAAACCAAAATTGAAGTTTCTGGGTCTGTTTCAGCAATTACCAGTGCAAAGGATCACCCTGCAAAAATGGTAAAAGCACTTGAATCAATCAACGAAGTTCTTTTGAAACTCACTATTCCCCGCGAAAATGCAGCTAAACCCAGCTTTGTGTTATCTAAACCAAGCTTTGTGTTATCTAAACCATCGGAAAGTATCTTTACAGATATCGAGAATCTGATTCCTGAACTTTTAGCAGAGATGAAAAAAGATTTACGGGAGTATCCAGTTGCCCGTGAGTTCATTATTACGCCCAAAGGTGCAGTTGACAACGAAGACGAAAACAACTTCATTCTTCAGTATTTTTTTGAAGATCATGATTGGCTGAGGAGTAAACTAAGAATTTTAGAAAATCATGCACTAATTTATGAAATCACTTACAACAATACACTTCGTTTCGTGATTTCTGAGGAATTGGCTACTTACTTAACGAACTGTTAACCGGAGTGGTCTATTCATTTCCTCCCCTTGCCAGCAGCCCAATACTGCGTTGGTACGGACGGAATCAAGGTTTTTGGTGAGGGTTCGAGGCTACTTGCCTCCGCACAACTTCACGGATCTACTTCTTCAAAGGTCAATGACAAGTTGCTCAAAATTTTGCCAATGTCTCCCCCCAAGGAATGGACTTGCACTCGCGAAGCGCTGCTGCCAAGCGCCGATCCCAGATTGGTATTGATGATTATGCTAATGCCCCTAACGCTTTCAATGTCGCTTTTTGAGCGTTCGTCAATCCCGCCCGGCCTTGAATATTCATGCCTTCATACAGCCGATCGCCCATCAACGTCCGGTTACAGCGCCCAGTTGCGGCATCCCACACTTTAATGGTGCGAATGATAGGTTAGGTCTTTTGGGCAATGATATAAACATGATTTTGAGGATACTGGTCGTATTCCAGATGGCGGCAGGTGCAATGATGCTCAACCAGAATTTGCAGGAAAGTATCTACACCCAAAGTGCTGTAATCAAAGTCTTGACCTTGAAATGCTCCCGAAACTTCGCTGCTTGTATGTCCGCCGCCACAAGTGAACAGGATCACTCCATTGGGTTCAAGCGCATCGCATAGCTTTTGTATCACAGGCGCTTGCTTGTTGATTGGCAGATGAAACGTGCTGTCCCACGCTGCAATCAGGCTGTAAAGTTTCGGCGGCAGCCAATCACAAATGTCTTCCCGGTAAAACGTGATTTCTGGATGTAGCCGCTTGGCTAAATCGATCATTTCGCTAGAAATATCAAGTCCCTCAGGCTGAAATCCATGCTTGGATAAACTGTTAATAAAACGTCCGCTGCTTCCACACCCGACATCAAGTGCTGCGTGCTGGTTAAAAGTAAATTTTATCGCCCGTTCTAATTGGGCAATCCCGTAGGTTGAATCTTGATGCTCAGTTTGCCACCATTGGGCAATTCGGTCGTAGCGGGCCGATGTATCATTTGGCTCCATAGAGTGACCTCATAAGTGTCGAGCGAGATTTTCAGGACAATTAAAATCTTTCTCCACGCTACGCACAGACTACACCAAGGCCCTTAACGCTTTCGTTGGAGAGGCAGGCATGAGCAGACGAGAAGGAAATAAACTTTACTCCTATATCATTAAATCTTGAAGACTACCAAATTTTTCAATGTTTCAATTTCGGGCTGTTAGTGGGAAAGCGGGGATTTCTGTTGCAGATTCTGGCAGAGGGGGGCGCAGACAAAGATAAACTAGCGGCCCTAACAGCGGAACTAGAGACACTGCCAAAAAAATGCGATCGTCCGAGAGTCTGCGGCGTGCCATGTCGTCTCCCAAAAGTGAGGGAAATATTACAGCCATCAAGCAACAATCCCAAGTTATTAAATGCACAAAAGGAATTGACTGCCACTGCCTGACATAATCTCCCCAATCTCCATTTAACCAAGCCCAAGCTAACAGCCAGATAGTAGTTAGTAAAAGTACAATGCCTGTCCAGCGGGAGTCTGATATTTTGAGCAACATATCTTTGCGGCCGGAAAATTGTGGCTGGGGCTGGCGGAGGAGTAAGTAGGGAATTAAGCCGATGATGCCGGCGCCGTTGGAAGCGAGGAAAGCAGGCCAAGCGGATATATTTTGGGTTTTCTCGTCAATAAATAGGAGGCAAGCGTAGACCATCGGCCAGACTCCCATGAGAGCGAATATGGTGACAAGGTAGGGGTTAATTCCTTCTAGCTGCAACTTGAGCATTTTTTCCATAACTGTTAACGTTCCGGGCCGATCGAGAGGAGCTAGCAGCAAGGTGTAGGCAGTAAATGTTGCCCACAGCAACCACAGAAACATTTTTGTTTTCATCAGATATAACGAGTAGTAGAAGCCGACTAAAGTAAATTATGGTAAAGTAGCCGCCGAGTTACCGCCGTCTATCTTAGGTGATAAGCAGTTCGATTGAAACAGCGGCTGCAAACCCCGTTTTAGTTCGGGAATGAAAGGCTCTACAGCAGGGGAGCATTACTTTAGGCAGACGCAGGAGCCGCGCCTGGGGAGATACATTTTAAAGAATCGGTTGTTTTCATTACATAACCCCTTAGCAAAGGAGTTTCAGCGGTGAACTTAATATCTGTAGAGGAACTCAAAGCGCTGGTACAACAATCTGCTGGATTGTGCGTTTCAATTTATATGCCAGTCGCTCAAGGAACAGAAATTCAACAAAACCCGATTCGGTTCAAAAATTTAATCAGAGAGGCTGAAGACAAAATAGTAGAGTACGGATTTGACAAAAAAGAAGCTGGGGAATTGCTAGAGCCAGTCCGAGCAGAAATTGACCGGGAAAACTTTTGGGAAAATCAAAGCAACCTGCTGGCGATTTTTGTCGGTTCGGGATTTTTCCGCTACTATAGCTGTCCGGTGGATTTTGAGGAATTAGTGGTTGTGAGCGACAATTTTCACGTCAAACCGCTGATGCCTTTGCTGACAGGAAATAATTTATTTTATGTTTTAGCTCTCAGTCAGAAGGAAGTGAGGCTGATTGAGTGTACGGCTTACAGTGCTAGGGAAGTTGAAGTTGAAAACTTGCCGCAAAGTCTTGAGGAGGCTCTGCAATATGACCCGACTGCTAAAGATGGTCAGTTTCGGATTGCTACTGCCAAAGGAGGCACTAATAATTCTGCTCAGCAGCCGGGAAGTTTTCACGGCCAAGGAAGTCCGGATCGAGATGAGCCGCAGCAGGAAATATTGCAGTATTTCCACATAATCGATGCCGCGCTGCACGAATATTTGCGGAATAAAAAAGCTCCTTTAGTGTTAGCTGGAGTTGAGTATTTGTTCCCGCTTTACCGAGAAGCAAATACCTACGCGCATTTAGTTGAAGAAGGAATTACAGGCAATCCGAAACTTCTCAAGCCGGAAGAGTTGCGGGCCGAAGCTTTACCGCTGGTGGAACCTTTGTTTTTGCAGGCTCAGTCAGAGGCGATCGCACAATACCGCGATCTGACAGGAAGCGATAAAATTTCTGCCGATCTGAAAGAAGCTGTTTCTGCTGCTTATTTTGGACGGGTAGATCGACTGTTTGTTGCTCTTGGCGTTCAGCAGTGGGGTACTTTTAATCCCGATACGAACGCGGTGCAAATCCACCCCGAGGCAGAATTGGGCGACGAAGATTTATTGAATGCGGCAGCAATTCAAACTATTCTCAACGGCGGAACTGTTTACGCGGTGCCGCCGGAAAAAGTGCCGGACGAGGCGCCTTTAGCTGCTATTTTTCGCTATTAATTTACCAGGTTTAAACCAATGGAATCTACTTCAATGACAAATTCTGACAAACAAAACCAAAGTAGCAGCGGCGATACCGAACGCTGGGCATCTTTAATAGGTGGCGGGGCGCTGGTGCTTTTTGGTTTGTCGCAGCGTTCTTTGAGAGGTGCTTTGCTGGCGGTTGCGGGCGGCGGTTTAGCTGCGCGCGGTCTGGGAGTTGTGGAGGGTTTGCAGTCGGCTGCCGATCCCAATCAAAGTATTAAAGTTGAAAAGACGGTGACGATCGACAAACCGGCGGATGAATTGTACCGTTTATGGCGCAATTTTGAAAATTTACCTCGGTTTATGAAGCATCTCAAACACGTTACGGTCATCGATGAAAAACGTTCTCACTGGATTGCTAGCGCGCCGATCGGCAACAGTGTGGAATGGGATGCAGAGATTGTCCGCGAAGAAGAAAATCGCTTAATTGCTTGGGCGTCTGTGGAAGGAGCTGATGTTGACAATTCTGGCTTTGTGCGCTTTCAACCGGCACCAGCGGGACGCGGTACTGAGGTAAAAGTTGTCATCGAATACAACCCTCCGGGCGGTGCAATTGGTGCTGGTGCTGCTAAACTATTTGGCGAAGCTCCCGAACAGCAAATTGCCAATGATTTGCGCCGCTTTAAGCAGTTGATGGAAGCTGGGGAAATAGCGACTACGGAAGGTCAACCTTCGGGCCGCAAGTAATCAGTTAGATGGTGTCCCCCGATCTAAGCATCTTTGTTGTTTACCGGATTAGCTGATGTCATCTCAAGTGGTTTTCGGAAATGCGGGCGCTGAAGGTGCAAGTCGGGGCGGTTGGTTTGCGGGTCACTTTATGACGCCGGGCGATGACCCGCGATCGACTTCTGTTTTAGAGGTAAAATGGGGCGCTCACCCCGCCGGAGATTCGAGGACTCAGTGGGCGGTAAATGCGGCAGCCACCACGCTTTCTATCCTGGTAAAAGGGCGGTTTCGCCTGCAATTTCCAGAGCAAGAAATCTTGCTGTCTCGCGAAGGAGATTATGCTCTCTGGCTGCCGGGAGTGCCTCATTATTGGTCTGCCGAGGAGGATTCGGTAATCGTGACTGTGCGGTGGCCTTCCCTACCGGGAGATAGTTCTGGAGTTAAGAATTAACTGTAATTTCGGGAACCAAAACGCGGCCGCTATAACCCGCGCGCTGGTAGCGATCGATCGCCTCTGATGCAATAACACCCGCTTTGCCGCTCTCCACCAGCGCTACGCAAGCACCGCCAAAACCTCCGCCCGTCAGCCTTGCGCCGAAGACTCCGGGAATTGACTGCAAGATTGCCGCCAGCGTGTCTACTGCCGGCACAGAAACTTCGTAGTCGTCGCGCTGGCTGGCGTGGGAAGCATTCATTAACTCGCCAAAACGCTCTGCTGGTAAAGATTTTACAGCTTCGAGCACGCGGTTGTTTTCGGTAACGACGTGCCGCGATCGCCTTCTGAGGGGTTCCGGCAATACTTCGACAGCTTGGGGGTCGGCGATATCCCTAAGAGCTTTAACTCCCAATATGCGCGCGGATTCCTCACACTCGGCGCGCCGCTGGTTGTAGCCGCTTCCTGCTGCCAGTTCGTGGCTTTCGCCACTGTCAATTATTAAAATTTCTGTGTTTGTGGGAAAAGGTATCGGGCGGCATTCGAGACTGCGGGTGTCGATCAGTAGCATGGTGTTGGTGTCTGCTAAACTCGATGCCATTTGATCCATGATCCCGCAGTTCAAGCCGGCATACCGGATTTCGACTTGCTGTCCGATTTGAGCTAGCCGCACGTCGTCTAGGGGGAGGTTCAGCAGCGCGCGCAGTCCTCTGAGGGTTGCTATTTCTAAAGCGGCGCTGCTGGACAAACCGGCTCCGATCGGCACAGTCGACGTAATGTAGAGATTTATTGGCGGTATTTTGTATCCTTCTTTTTCTACAAGTCTCAGGCAGCCACAGATATAACTGACGAATTTTTGCGGTATGGTATCGTCGTCTGAAAAATTTATGAGTTCGTCATATTCTGCTGAATAAACATGGTGGCGATCGTCGCTGCTGAAGCCGATTTGTACTGTTGTGCGCTGGGGAATCGCAGTTGGAAGTACAAATCCATCGTTGTAATCTGTGTGTTCGCCCAGCAGGTTTACTCTGCCGGGGGCGCTGGCTGTGGTTTTGGGTAATGTACCAAATACTCGTTGGAATTTCATTTTTGGGGAATTGGTTATTGGTTATTGGTTATTTGTTATTGGTTATTTGTTATTTGGAAAAACAGCTATCCGTGTATCCGTGACTTCCGTGTCGTGCTGTTGGGGATTGGGGATAAACAAATTTATTTTTTATCGTTTGTCCTTATTATAGTGCCCAAGTTTTTTGGTTAATTCAACCCCTGTTAACAAAAATAAACATCACCGTAGGTTGGGAAAAGATATTGAGCTGTGATAGAATGACAGGCTAAGATTTCTCCAACAATTCAAAAAATGCGATCGACCAGACCCCGGAAACAGTTTGCTCAACATTGGCTCAAAAGCGAGAAAGCCTTAGATAAGATTGTAAAAGCAGCTTCTTTGGATGGCGATCGCGTCCTGGAAATTGGGCCGGGCACGGGGATTTTGACTCGGCGCTTGCTGCCGGCGGCTGAGTCTGTTGTTGCTGTGGAGATCGATCGAGATTTGTGTCTCAAGCTAGCCAAACAACTCGGCAAAACCGACAATTTTTTACTGCTGCAAGGCGACATCCTGGAAATGGACTTAGAAGCTGAACTAACGGCCTTTCCCAAATTCCAAAATCCCAATAAAGTTGTTGCCAATATTCCTTATAATATTACCGGCCCGATCCTGCAAAAACTGCTGGGAACGATATCTGTTCCTGCTGCTAAACCCTTCGATTCTATCGTGCTGTTAGTGCAGAAAGAAGTCGCCCAAAGGCTTTACGCTAAACCGGGTTCTACAGCTTTTGGCGCGCTGTCAGTGCGGGTGCAGTATTTAGCAGAATGCGAGTTAATTTGCGATGTACCGTCTAAAGACTTTTTCCCCCCGCCAAAAGTCGATTCTGCCGTGGTGCGGCTGCTTCCCAGACAGATAGAAACTGCGGCGGTTAATCCGCGTTATTTGGAGAATTTAGTTAAATTGGGATTTGGTAGCAAGCGCAAGATGCTGCGAAATAATTTGAAAGGGGCTGTGGATTTAGATAAACTCGTTCAATTGTTAGAAGAGTTACAGATAAATCCTCAATCTCGGGCTGAAGATTTAAGCGTGGCGCAATGGGTAAATTTGAGTAATAATATGATGTGCGAGGTTTGAAGTTCAGGATTTTGTGAGAAACCCGACTTCTTAAAGTCCTGCGGGTATCTGGGTATTCTGTTTTTTGAGATGGGCTTACTTATTTCAGCCTCATGGGAATTTTAATAATAAATTCCGCACCTTGCCCCGGTGCAGAAATACACTGCAATTCGCCTTTATGTCTTGCTGTGATAATTTGATAGCTGATCGATAAACCCAATCCTATACCTTTGCCTACTGGTTTAGTGGTAAAAAATGGATTAAATAACTGGTTCCTCACGGATTCTGTTATTTCTGACCCGTTATTGCTAATTCGGATTTCTACCACTTGACTCTCTAGAATTTGAGTAGAAATTTTGATCGCGCGGGGATTAGCTTCACTGGTTGCAATCGACGCGCTGTGGCTGTCCTCTTCTAAAGCATCAATGGCATTAGCCAGGATATTCATAAACACTTGATTTAGCTGTCCGGGATAGCACTCTATTTGGGGTAAATTGCCATATTCTTTGAGAACTTGAATGCTCACAAAACCCGGATTAGCATTCAACCTGCTTTGCAAAATCATCAGTGTGCTGTCAATTCCTTCGTGAATGTCGGCTAATTTCATTTCTGCTTCATCATGGCGAGAAAAAATTCGCAGCGACTTGACAATACCGAGAATGCGCTCAGCACCTTTTTTTATAGAAATTAATATTTTGTGCAGGTCAGATTTGATAAAATCTAAATCTACAGACTTGAGTTTTTCTTTAACTACGGGTAGGGGATTGGGATAATGCTCATGATAGATATTGACCACTTCTAGCAAACTATCGGCATACTCGCGAGCGGGAGTAACATTCCCGTAAATAAAGTTAATCGGATTGTTGATTTCATGAGCAACCCCAGCGACCAATTGCCCTAAACATGACATTTTTTCGCTCTGAATGAGGTTGGATTGAGCCTGCTTCAATTCAGACAATGCTTGTTCGAGCTGTTGAGTTTGACATTTTAACTCTGCGGTGCGTTCCTCAACTCGAATTTCTAATTCTTCTTTAGCTTTTTGTAGTGCAGCTTCTGCTAATTGGCGCTCCACAATTTCAGCTCCTAGGAGTCGGTTGGCGAATTCTAAATGTTGAGTTTGAGACTTTAACTCTGCGGTGCGTTCCTCAACTCGAATTTCTAATTCTTCTTTAGCTTTTTGTAGTGCACATTCTGCTAATTGGCGCTCCACAATTTCCGCTTCTAGGAGTCGGTTGGCGGATTCTAACTGGGCGGGACTGGGAAGTGCTAGGGCTTGAGGGATTAAGTCTACCAAAAGTATGGCTGTAGCAAATGAAATCATGGCAGTAATTGCTTTCATTGTTCCTGACATCCAATAGGTAGGATGCCAAAGCGTCCAAACTTCAAATATGTGAGTGATCCCGCAGGCGACGATAAAGGCTCCAAACATCGCAAAGATCCAATCAAAGGGTAAATCTTCGCGTTTGGAAATAAAATAAACCAATGTAATCGGGATGGAAAAATACGCCAGTGCAATGATCGAATCTGAGGTAAGGTGAAGCCAGACTAACGGGGTCTGCCAGAGATAGCAGTGACCGTGAGGAATAAATGACCCGGAACTAAAAAAAGTTTTCCACATTTCCTGCATAATATTTCCTTTGAGTTGTGAGAAAATGGACTCGGACTGGTGTCAATTAATTTCAACCAGGGGTTTATTTCACCTGCGGCTTAATCACCTATGCGTTCATATTCTCTGTTAGCTTCAGCAAAAATCAATCTATATCTGGAAATCATAGGCGATCGCCCCGACGGATATCACGAATTGGCGATGGTACTTCAAAGCATAGATTTAGCCGATCGAATTGACTTGCGCGCGATCGGTACGGACACGATTCGCGTGCGCTGCGATCACCCACAAGTCCCTCCTGATAAGAATAACCTGGCCTACCGGGCGGCGGATTTGTTGGCGAAGCAATTCCCCGATGCTTTGGCAAAATACGGCGGAGTCGAGATTGCCATTCACAAGCAGATTCCGGTGGCCGCGGGGCTCGCCGGCGGTTCTGCAAATGCGGCCGCGGTTTTAGTCGGGATGGATTTGCTGTGGCAATTGGGACTTACTCACTCGGAGTTGCAAGAGTTGGGGGGAACTTTGGGTTCGGATGTGCCTTTTTGCATTGCTGGAGGTACGGCTTTGGCAACTGGTCGCGGGGATAAACTGTCGCCTCTGCCTGATTTGGCGGGCTTTTCTGTGGTGTTGGCAAAGTACCGCAATCTCAGTATTTCTACTGCATGGTCGTATCAAACTTATCGCCAGCAGTTCAGTAGTTCCTATTGTGCAGCGGAAGATTTGGAGTGCCGCCGGGAACGGCTGCATTCGGGCCCGATGGTGGGGGCGATCGCCCAAAAAGATCGATCGAAAATTGGTCAATTGCTGCACAACGATTTAGAAAAAGTTGCTTTGCCCGTGTACCCGCAGGTGTTGCAGTTGCGGGAGGCTTTTGAGTCGGCGGGGGTTGTGGGCACGATGATGTCGGGTTCCGGGCCGACGGTGTTTGCGCTGGCGGAGTCTCCAGAGCAGGCTCAGCAAATTTTAGAACGGGTTAAAAGTGCGATCGCTTCTCCAGATTTGGATTTTTGGGTAGCAAAGTTTAGCAATACTGGAATTCAGATTTTTTCGGAGGGAAACGAGAGGAAACCGCCGATTTCGAGGGCGTAACTCGAAGAGGGTGCGATCGCAATCTGAGTTAAATGCGTCTAACAGGCGATTGTCAAGATGAATCTAACTTTGCGCAGAGTCTATTGAGATCGAATAACTGATAAAATGCCATGAAACACGGATTTTAATTTTGGTGAATTAACCAGAAATCTAAAATCTAAAATCTAAAATCTAAAATCGCAATGGCTGATTTAACTAATCCTAATTCTAGTTCTCAACCTCCAAGTTCTACTGAGGATGCTTTGCCGCCCAAGTCGCCGACGGTATTGCGGTGCCTGACTGGTTCGCTGATGGCTGGCAGCATTGCGGTACCTTTGTACGCGCTAACTATGTCGATCGCTCAAAGTTTTGCAAGTAAGCCAGTTCATTCCGACAATATTACTGCGATTAAAATTTCGGTAGCCGTGCGAACTTTGGTAGTAGGAATGGCTGCTTTGGGCACTGGCGTTTTTGCTATGGCGGCGGTGGGTTTGATGCTGCTGGCCGGGCAAATTTTGATTCAAAATTTGGTAAAAAAACCCACAGGTTGAAGTCTACAGGTTAAAAAAATCGGGCTACACAAACTCTCGTCCGCAAGGCAAAGAGTGAATAGTAAGATCGAAGCAATGGAATTATTTACGATCGGACACTCCAATCTGAGTATTGAAGCGTTTGTTTTGCTGCTGCAACAACACGGAATTACGGCGGTTGCGGACGTGCGATCGCATCCGTTCAGCCGTTATTTACCTCATTTTAATAAATCCGAAATTAAAGCTTCTCTGTCAAGTGTCGGCATTCAATATGTTTTTTTAGGCAAAGAGTTGGGCGCGAGGCCGGAGGATTTAAGCTGTTACGATTCTAGCGGTAAAGCGTTATACGATCGCATAGCAGCAACTTCTCTATTTGCCGCAGGAATTCAGCGCTTGCTCAAAAGCGCAGCCAATTATAAAATCAGTTTAATTTGTGCGGAAAAAGACCCGATTACTTGTCATCGGACTATTTTAGTTTGCCACAAAGTCAGAGAATTTAATTTAGAAATTAATCACATTCTGTCAGATGGAACTTTAGAATCGCACCAGCATTTAGAAGAAAGACTTTTGAGCAAGTTTAACAAAGAACCAACAAAAGCTGAGCCTATTCAGCTCAGCTTTTTTAAATTAGAACCTGATGTTAAAACTAAAAAAGTTGATTTAGAAACAGCTTATTATCGTCACGGATTGGAAATCGCTTATGTCAGAAAAACAAACTATTAATTGATTTATCAAATATGTCGCCGTTGGCGAATTTTGCTAAGCCAAAATATTTAAATTTATGCCCGCAAAACCTAATTTTGTAGGGACGCAATGCGCCCATTACTGCTAGAAGTAGCGCGTCAAACGATTTTTCGCATAAGTCCTGAACAACTCTTGACATCGCATACATTTATAAACTAAGGTACAGCCCTCCATGCCCAACCTATTTTTATAAATTTTGTTCGATTTTAAAGTAGTTCGTGGTATAATTCTGCGGGACTGTAGCAGGAAGGGGTGCTTTTTGATGAAAGCAGAATTTTATTTTGACTGTCACAAATATATTTGCAGTTTAGTTCAAGTAGATTTTGTCAAAGAATTAAAAATAAAAAATCATCAAGGTTTTGTTTTGGCTGTTAAGCAAGGACAAAAGATTGGGCTTTTGGGAAAAAGTCGCCATAATGCTAAACAAGTTGATGTATCTAAGCCGCATTTTTATAATGTAATTAAAGCAGCAATGAGCGCTTTGGAATTAGAAACTAAAAATGAGGTGATATTAGAGAGAAATCGAACTCTTGCTGATGCGGAAGAAATGATTCAGCAGCAAAACCGAGAAATTCGCGTTCTTAACGAACAGCTTAGAATGCTTGCGACTAAGATTGAGGAATTGTCAAGGGAAAAGCAGCAGTTATCAATGCAGCTAGTAGAAAAGGAAATCAGAGAAACTGAAATCAGTCAAGAAATTGATAACTTTCCTGCTACCGAGGAAGATTTACCGGCAGAAATTGAGCATCGGATTGGAGAAGCTGAAATTAATGAAAAAATTGAAGAATTGTCGGTTCAAGCTTCTGGGTTAGCCGTGCAGTTAATCGCAAATAAACAGAATTCGGAGGATATTGAGGAAGAGGAAGAAATCAGCGGGGGCGAGGTTGAAATTTTTGATTTAGAAATTATAGAAGAAGTAGAAGAAACTATCAAAAAAGTAGAAGTTCAAGGAGGCGAAAGTGAAATTAAGCGACTGCCTAAAAGACCTTCCAACAGAAAAATGAGAAAGAAATCTTAATGCTTTAGTTATATAGCAATCCTCGCATCATTTGTGAATTTCTTACGGGCTTCCAGCGGGTTCGGGGAGGGTTGGGGTGGGGTAAAATTTTACGAGTCCTTTAGGATTGCTATATAACTCGTTTAATTGTGGCGATCGCATTTGCGCAAAATAGGTCAGCAGTTAAGCGAAAAAATCCCTCGCAACTCGCCAGTTTTCCCCCCGCAGCCTGCCCACAACAGAATTTTGACAATTATCCAGGGCGATCAGTAAAATTACAGGTACGAGCAAACTATTGTCAGCAGCATTAAATCCTTCAGTCATTAGTCGTTTGCCAACAGTCACATAATTGTTGACAATATTGCACAATAGATAAAATTGTAAATATATAGCACCTGCGTTTTTTTTGACCGCTTATGAATAGCAAATTCCTCGATCGACTCCACCACCCCTCACGCCCCGTCATCGTCTTCGACGGCGCGATGGGAACCAACCTGCAAGTCCAAAACCTCACCGCAGAAGACTTCGGCGGCAAAGAATACGAAGGCTGCAACGAATATCTCGTCCACACCAAACCGGAAGCTGTCGCCAACGTGCACCGGGGATTCCTCGAAGCAGGGGCCGATGTCATCGAAACAGACACCTTTGGCGCTGCTTCCATCGTACTCGCCGAATACGATTTAGCAGACAAAGCATATTATCTCAACAAAACTGCCGCCGAACTCGCCAAGGGTATCGCCGCCGAATTTTCCACCCCAGAAAAGCCTCGATTTGTCGCAGGATCGATCGGGCCAGGCACCAAATTGCCCACATTAGGACACATCGATTTCGACACACTCACCGCTGCTTTTGCGGAACAAGCAGAAGGACTATATGACGGCGGCGTTGACTTATTTATTGTCGAAACTTGTCAAGATGTGCTGCAAATTAAATCAGCATTAAATGCCATTGAAGAAGTATTTAAGAAAAAAGGTGCGCGGATTCCGTTAATGGTATCAGTCACAATGGAAGCCACCGGCACAATGTTAGTCGGTTCCGATATCAGCGCCGCCCTAGCCATTTTGCAGCCCTATCCCATAGATATCTTAGGCCTCAACTGCGCCACCGGGCCCGATCGCATGGCCGAACACGTCAAATACCTTTCCGAACATTCGCCCTTCGTCGTTTCCTGCGTTCCCAACGCTGGTTTACCCGAAAACATCGGCGGCCACGCGCACTACAAACTCACGCCAATAGAATTAAAAATGGCCTTGATGCGCTTTGTCGAAGACTTAGGCGTGCAAGTCATCGGCGGCTGCTGCGGCACCCGCTACGATCACATCCGCGAACTATCAGAAATTGGCAAAACTCTTAAACCCAAAATCCGCGAATTTACTTGGGAACCTTCCGCCGCTTCAATTTACACCGCCCAACCCTACGAACAAGAGAATTCCTTCTTAATTGTCGGCGAAAGACTCAACGCCAGCGGTTCCAAAAAATGCCGCGATTTGCTAAACGCCGAAGACTGGGACGGTTTAGTAGCAATGGCCAGGGAACAAGTGCGAGAAGGCGCGCACATTCTCGATGTCAACGTGGATTATGTCGGCCGCGACGGCGTGCGAGACATGAAAGAATTAGTCTCCCGCGTTGTGACTAATGCCACTCTCCCTTTAATGCTGGATTCCACCGAATGGGAAAAGATGGAAGCAGGCTTAAAAGTTGCGGGCGGCAAATGTTTGCTGAATTCAACTAACTACGAAGACGGAGAACCGCGTTTTTATCAAGTTTTGGAGTTGGCGAAAAAATACGGCGCGGGCATAGTTATCGGGACAATTGACGAAGACGGGATGGCCAGAACTGCTGACCAAAAATTTGCGATCGCCCAGCGCGCATATAACGCCGCTGTCGCCTACGGAATTCCCGCCGAGGAAATCTTTTTTGACACCCTAGCTTTGCCCATTTCCACCGGGATTGAAGAAGACAGAAAAAACGGCAAAGCTACCATCGAATCCATCCGCCGCATTCGCCAAGAATTGCCAGGATGTCACGTAATTTTAGGAGTTTCTAACATCTCCTTCGGCTTGAATCCGGCGGCGCGGCAAGTTTTGAATTCCATGTTTTTGCACGAAGCAATGCAAGCCGGGATGGACTCAGCAATTGTCAGCCCTAATAAGATTTTGCCGATCGCCAAAATCGACCCCAAACACCAAGAAATCTGCCGTAAACTGATTTATGACGAACGGGAGTTTGACGGCGATATTTGCGTTTACGACCCCTTGGGCGACCTGACAACGGTGTTTGCGGGCAAAACCACCAAGCGCGATCGGACAGAAGACGCAAACCTCCCGGTAGAAGAACGCCTGAAGCAGCACATCATCGACGGCGAACGCATTGGACTAGATATCCAACTCGCCAAAGCATTAGAAACCTATCCGCCCCTCCACATTATCAATACCTTCTTGCTAGACGGCATGAAAGTAGTCGGAGAATTGTTCGGTTCGGGACAAATGCAATTGCCATTTGTATTGCAGTCAGCAGAAACCATGAAAGCGGCAGTTGCCTATTTAGAACCGCACATGGAAAAGTCCGAATCCGGGGACAATGCCAAAGGAACATTCATCATCGCTACTGTCAAAGGCGACGTTCACGATATCGGCAAAAACTTAGTTGATATTATCTTATCAAACAACGGCTACCGAGTGATTAACTTGGGAATTAAACAGCCTGTTGACAATATCATCGAAGCCTACGAAAAGCACAAAGCCGACTGTATAGCGATGAGTGGCTTGCTGGTAAAATCCACCGCATTCATGAAAGAAAATCTGGAAGTATTCAACCAGAAAGGAATCACTGTACCCGTAATTTTGGGCGGCGCGGCTTTGACTCCCAAGTTTGTGCATGAAGACTGCCAAAACACCTACAAAGGTAAAGTTGTTTACGGCAAAGATGCGTTTTCGGACTTGCATTTTATGGACAAACTCATGCCAGCAAAATCTGCTGGTAAGTGGGAAGATTTGCAAGGATTTTTAGATGAAATAGGGCATGAGAATGGGGCGGTTAAAGAAGCTAAAGCTTCGCCAGAAACTTCTGTAGAAGATGCGAATAAAGCAGACACTCCTGTGGTGATAGATACCAAGCGATCCGAAGCAGTTTCAGCAGATATCGATCGCCCGACTCCTCCTTTCTGGGGAACAAAACTGTTGCAGGGAGAAGACATCCCCTTTGAGGAGATTTTCTGGCACTTAGATTTGCAAGCCTTAGTTGCCGGTCAGTGGCAGTTCCGCAAGCCAAAAGACCAATCGCGGGAAGAATACGATGCTTTCTTAGCTGAGACAGTTTATCCGATATTGGAAGAGTGGAAGCACAAAATTCTCACCGAAAAGTTACTGCATCCGCAAGCAATTTACGGGTATTTTCCCTGTCAAGCTGAAGGCAATTCTTTGCATTTGTACGATCCGCAAATTATGAATGGCGGGCAAGATGTATCGACACCCGCTGCAACATTCACATTTCCCCGGCAAAAATCGGCGCGCAGGCTGTGCATTGCGGACTTCTTCGCGCCCAAAGAATCGGGTAAAATCGATGTATTTCCGATGCAAGTAGCGACAGTGGGAGAAGTTGCTACAGAGTACGCGCAAAAGCTATTTGCTAACAATCAATATACCGACTATCTCTACTTTCACGGGTTAGCGGTGCAGACGGCGGAAGCAATCGCAGAATGGACTCACGCGCGAATTCGGCGGGAATTGGGATTTGGTAGCGAAGAACCGGACAACATTCGCGATATGCTAGCGCAAAGATATCGCGGTTCGCGGTACAGTTTTGGCTATCCCGCTTGTCCGAACATGGCGGATCAGTACAAGCAACTGGAATTGTTAAAGTGCGATCGCATCAACCTCTACATGGATGAAAGCGAACAACTTTATCCCGAACAATCAACAACCGCAATTATCACCTATCACCCAGCAGCCAAATACTTCACCGCTTAATTTCTACTGTGCGTCGCCCGCACATTCCTCGGTGAAACATTTTACTCATTACCAGGCTCTGCCTCCACTTAAAAACCTGGAGGCTCTGCCTCCAGAAATGCGTTTTCTGGTAGAATCTGGGAACGAGAAACCCACAAAAAAGCACCTTAAAAAAAGTGCTTTCATGAATATAAACTTTTCATGTCCGATCGAACTTTTACGAGTGATGCCGGGGAGTGCGCGCGCCCGCAGATGCTCCTACCATCGAAGCAACTAAACCCAATAGCGAGCCGAACAAAAACGACCAACCAGCTTTTGCAGCATTACCAGCAATATTGCGAGCATCCTGAGCAGATACGTTAGGTGCTCGGTTCGGCAAATCCACCCCGCCCTGCTGCGCTTGATTAATCGCTTCTCCCGCATTCGCAGCTATTACGCCAAAAGTACCGGCCACGCCATTTGCTAACAGCCAAGAGCCAATTGTTAGCGTAGTAGCCCACAAAATTGCTCCATTTAAAAGCGCTGTGTTGCGATTCATCGGGCCGCAAGCGCGAGCAGTTACCCAACCGCCAACAGCCAAGCTAATTAACAAACTAATAATTGACCAAATTCCGACCCCGGTACCTACGTCTCCTGAAATAGTGCGCGGAGCTCCTGAATTAGCAATATTGCTCAACCCGATCGCAGCGCCCAATGCACTTAAAACTAATTGCGTGCCGATCGCAATTACCAAACCTGAAAAAATCGGACCCCACCGCACTCGATCGTGGTATTCCATGACTGAATTCACCACCACAGGCTCGGTACCAACGTTATCTACAGGTCTATTTACATATGACATAGGTTTTTCTTTCCTCTGAGAGTTGCTTTAATTTTTAACAATCTTTCACCTAAGCATTGATCGTGGCTGAGATTGATAAAAACTATATCTGCCTGGGGAAATAACCAGTATCTATGTCTGAAGAAAGAAACAAAAAAGTCATCAGCCCTCAGCCAGCCACTAATGACAGATGACAGATGACTGATGACCGATAACTATTTTATCCAGTTAGAAAAGTTCGTGGACGTATACAGGAAAGACAGCTTAACGCAATCTTACAGCCGTTCCAACGGCAGTAATCAGCAGCAAAGCTCCGCTCGAGTCTACATTAATCGTGCCGGTGTCAACTTCCACGCCGATTACGGCATTAGCGCCCAGGCGCTGAGCCCGTTTTTCGAGTTCCGCGAGGGCATCTCGCTGTCCTTTGAGAAACACTTCCTCGTAACTGCCGGTGCGCCCGCCGATGATGTCGCGAATGCCCGCGAAGAAATCTCGCAGGGCGTTGGTGCCGTAAACCACCTCAGCAGTTACAATTCCCAGGTAAGATTGAATTTCTGCTCCTTGGATGATATCAGTTGTTGTTACAATCATCAGTTGGCCTCAATCACGAAAATTTTGAGTGGGTCTTGTTCTGTAGATTTACTACATCTCGCCACTCAAAAATTCCTGGTAAACCATAAGTTGTCAGCTTGGCAAGCTGGCAGCAATTCGCTCTTTAATTCCACACACTCTTTGAAACAAATGGCCGTGCACAAACAAAGTCTCTTGGTATTCAGTACGCTTTTGGTAGCGGGACTCGCTGTTGCAGCGCCGCAGATAGCACTCTCAGCAGAAACGTCAGTTGAAGTCAACCCTCAAAAAAATTCAAATTTAGATGCTCTGCTGCGACAAGGGCGCGAGTTGGTAGATTTAGGAGACTACAGTAAGGCGATCGCCATTTATCAGGAAGCGGCACGTTTAGATAGGGAAAACCCCCGCATTTTTTCTGGTATTGGCTATTTAGAAGCGCGTCAGGGCAACTATCAAGCCTCAGTGGAATTTTACCAACAAGCGATCAGTCTCGAACCGAACAATGCTGACTTCCAATACGCCTTAGGATATGCTATGGCGAATTTGCAAAACTATCCCGCAGCAGCCGCTGCTTACCGCCGCGCCGCTGTGCTCGATCGCAAAAATGTCAATGCCCGGATCGGTCTGGGAGTGGTACTCTTTCAGCAAAAAGATTACAGCGGTTCTTTTAAAGCATACCAAGAGGCGATCGCCCTCGATCCGAAAAGTTGGCAAGCTTATTCTTCTATGGGTTTAGTATTGATGCAGCAGGGAAATTTTGCCAGTGCAGTTACCGTGCTCCTAGAAGCAGCCGAACTCGCTCCCAAACAGCCCAGCGTCCAGTTAAAATTAGGTACTGCTTTGCTGCGGAGTGGTCACGCTTCCGAAGGACTAGCAGCTTTTGAAGAAGCTGCCAAATTGGAGCCCCGGAATCCTGAAGTGCAGTTAGAAATTGGCGAACTTCTCAAGGCTCAAAACGACTTCGACGGAGCACTGATAGCTTATCAGCGGGCTATTGCGGTGCGACCTAATTTAGTGGCAGCACACGCAGGAATCGGGGAAATTCAACTGGAAAAACAAGATTTTTTAGGAGCGATTAACACTTTTCGCCGAGTGATTCAGCTCGATCCAGACCGGGCAGAAGCTTATTACAATATGGGTACGGCACTCAAAGCGCGCGATCGCAAATCCGAAGCAATTGAAGCTTTTCAACAAGCCCTCGACACATACCGCCAGCAAGGCAACAATGATGGTGCAGAAAAAGCTGAGACAGCATTGCGGGAACTAAAGTAATATTTCTCAATGTACTAATTGGTAATTGGTAATTACCAATTGGTAATTTGCTAGCAGTTTTGAGTGTTGAGCAAGTAATTTTCTTAAGGCTTCACTCCTTCCAATCGCAGCGTTGGGAGGAAGGAATCAATCTCAAAACTGTTTCTATTCCCTATTCCCTATTCCTTATATCCTCTTCCTTCTTCCTTCTTCCTTTCTTTCTTTGTTTTATTTTTTTATAATTCGCAGATAAACGCGGCTAAGTGCAGTATAATATTGGCGCGATTTGAGAATGGCGATCGCTCTATAAATTCAAGAGAAAATAAGCGGGATCGCACAGTAGCATTTGGTAAAAACTCCATCTTTTGTAAGATGCTAAAACAGCTTCCTGAAGGTGAATCTATTTCTATTGATAGAGACTGCCAAGTTGTTAACATTTGTAAAATAAGCAAAATATCTTATCCCCAGAGCTTCATCTATGCAAACGTATGACGTGATTATCATAGGAGCAGGTCACAACGGACTGGTCTGCGCCTCTTATCTCCTCAAAGCTGGATATACCGTCCTGTTGTTAGAAAAACGTTCAGTTCCCGGCGGCGCGGCAACTACTGAAGCTGCGATTCCCGAATTGCCGGATTTTAAATTCAATATGTGCGCGATCGACCACGAATTTATCCATTTAGGGCCAGTTGTAGAAGAATTAGAACTGGAAAAACACGGTTTAGAATATCTTTTCTGCGATCCAGTTGCCTTTTGTCCGCATCCCGACGGCAAATATTTCTTAGCGCACAAATCTGTAGAAAAAACTTGTGCAGAAATTGCCCGCTACAACGAGCGCGATGCTAAAAAATATGCAGAATATACAGACTTTTGGCAGCGGGCTTTAGGTGCAATGGTTCCGATGTTTAATGCGCCACCAAAATCCATCATAGATATTCTGGGCAACTACGATATTGCAAAGATCAAAGATTTATTGTCAGTCATCGGTTCCCCCGACAAAACGCTGGACTTTGTTCGCACCATGCTCACCAGCGCTGAAGACCTTCTCAACGAGTGGTTTGACGAGGAATTTATCAAAGCACCCCTAGCAAGATTCGCCGCAGAACTCGGCGCGCCTCCTTCGCAAAAAACTCTGGCTGTAGGCGCAATTATGCTGGCAATGAGGCACAATCCCGGCATGGCAAGACCGCGCGGAGGGACGGGTGCATTAGTGCAAGCGCTGCTTAGTGTAGTGAAAAAATACTCGGGTGTGGTACTTACCGACCAGCACGTCGAGAAAATATTAGTTGATGACGGTCGCGCTGTGGGAGTTCGTGTTGCCAACGGCACGGAATACCGCGCTACAAAAGGTGTCATTTCTAATATTGATGCGAAGCGCTTGTTTCTGCATTTAATGGATGATAGCGATGTCGATGCTGCTGACCCGAATTTGCGGGAAAGATTGGAGCGCAAAATTGTTAACAACAACGAGACTATTCTCAAAATAGACTTAGCTCTCAATGAAGCGCCTAGATTCGAGCGCTGGAATCATCGGGACGAATATTTAATCGGGTCGGTTTTAATTGCAGACTCGGTGAGACACGTTGAAATAGCTCACAGCGACCCTTCAATTGGCAGAATTCCCGACTCAGACCCATCCATGTATGTGGTGTTTCCGACGGTACTAGACCCGTCAATGGCTCCCCCCGGACATCATACGGCTTGGATTGAATTTTTTGCTCCTTACATGATCGAAAATGCTGAAGGAACTGGCCAGCACGGTACGGGTTGGACGGATGAGCTGAAAAACAAAGTTGCCGATCGCTGCATTGATAAATTAGCCGAATACGCGCCAAATATCAAAAATGCAATTATCGGCCGCCACGTGGAAAGTCCGGCGGAATTGGGAGAGCGTTTGGGCGCTTTGAAGGGAAATTATTATCACGTTGATATGACGCTAGATCAAATGATATTTTTCCGTCCTTTACCGGAGTTGGCGAATTACAAAACGCCGATCGACGGTTTGTTTCTCACAGGGGCGGGAACTCATCCGGGCGGATCGATTTCGGGTATGCCGGGACGCAATACCGCTCGCGTTTTCATGCACTCGCAGCAGCCTTTCGCGCAGACTTTAGCAGATGCGGCTAATACTCTGAAAGCGAAGGGTAAGTCGGTATTTCGGAGTAATGAGAAGTAAGATTTTTAGCAAGCGCAGATGAACGCAGATAAACGCAGATGAATCACATCTGCGTTTGTTTGTATTCATTTATCAGTCTGTGAGTGCGATAATTTTTTCTGGTTGATTCCCTGTGAAGGGAAAACGATTTGCGATCGCCCTCAATACCCTTTCTAAATTGGAGCATCTTTGGCGATCGGTGGCGGTGGTTCGCGTTCCCTCTCATCTGTTAAAATATTTTGGCATCCGAGATCACATTCCATTGATAAAATTCTCAATATTAGAAGAACAAGTTAACGCTGAAGGCATTTTTAAACTTAGCGCCGCAGCCAAACCTCTAATTTAGCAGAACAGGCAAGTCGCTGTTAAAAGTCGCTCCCCATCTGCGGATAAGGGCGATCGCCACCGATCCCCCAGCATCTCAGATTCTCGTAAATTCATACTTTATGCGGATGAAAGCGCTCGCCCAAAGTTGAGAGACTGAAACATGGCGTTACCCTTTTTTGAGCGATGGCAAACCAAGTTTTGATTGTCGGCGGGCGGGGACGAATTGGCAGTAGCGTTGCCCAAGACCTTGTTACCCATACCGATGCAGAAATTACTATTACCGGACGCAACCCTGAAGGCTCTATTACGCCGGGATTGCCACCAGATAGGGTGCACTATCAAGCTTTAGATTTAGCAGACAGTGCAGCCCTGCACCAAGCGGTTTCATCTTCTAACCTCGTCGTTCACTGTGCCGGGCCTTTTCACTACCGAGATGCTAGTGTACTGAAAACTTGCATAGAAGCAGGTGTTAATTATACTGATGTCAGCGACAGCCGCAGTTTTACTCGCAGAGCTTTAGAATTGCGCGAAACTGCTAAGAATGCTGGGATTACGGCTATTATTAATACGGGAATTTTTCCAGGTGTTTCTAACAGCATGGTGCGCCGAGATGTGGAACAATTAGATGAAGCAGAACACATCCATTTGAGTTATGTAGTCGGAGGTTCTGGCGGTGCTGGCGTTACCGTCATGAGAACTACTTTTTTAGGCTTGCAAACTCCTTTTGAGGTGTGGGCCGATCGCAAGTGGCAGCAAGTAAAACCCTACAGCGATCGCGAAACAATTGAATTTCCCACACCCTACGGCAAAACAGGCGTTTACTGGTTCGATATGCCGGAAGCAATCACTTTGCCCGAGACTTTCCCCGTTAAATCCGTTGTGACTAAATTTGGTACGTCTCCCGACCTTTACAATCACCTTACTTGGTTTGTTGCCAAGTATTGGCCGGCTAGCTGGCTCAAAAATAACGGAGTTATTGAATTTCTCTCCTACGTCAGTTACGGGATGACCAGTGTTACTAATAGTTTTAGTGGGGTTGGTGTCGCAGTGCGATCGCAAGTGAGCGGTCTCAAAAACGGTCAACCCGCTAAAGTTTGCTCGACAGCGATACACCCAAATGCTGCCGCCGCTACGGGCATCGGTACTGGTAGCATAGCTCAATTAATGTTAGAAGGAAAACTGGAAAAACCTGGCGTTTGGTCGGTAGAGCAAGCTCTTTCTACCGAATTATTTGAACAAGCAATGCAGAGCCGCAACCTGAAGATTAATCAAGAATCTTTGTAACTTTTGGCTTGAAATGCGTTGGGATGTTTGTCGAGTTGCGAATAACTGAAATGGCGTAGCAACCTCAATCAGGCTTTCATAATTACAGGCTTTTGGATCTGCGATCCCAGAAAGGTTATTTGTTGTGGAACGGGCAATCCTAGCCTGTGACTGAGCATGGTAGCTGATGTAAGGAATCTTCTATTTAGGAGCGGAGCGAACTAATCTATCTTTTGGTAGAAGTAAACTTAACGAGCAGGAGTTTAATATATTTCACAACACGGTAAATATCCCTTTTCGCTGTCTCAGGGCGCAGCACTTGCAACAAAAGTTGCCCCGATCGCTAAATTATGAAATGTGCGATCGCAGTGAAGGGGTGACAAACACCATAATTTTTGCGGAAAAATACCAGGAGAAGTTGATATGAAGCGGGTTTTAAAAGCTCTCGGACAAACATTGAGCCAAAGCATTTTGCTGGTCTGTACGCTGGCTTTCATTGGTCTGCTAGGTCTAGCGGTAGTACCCAGTCAGGCTGCTTACGCAGGTCAAGACAAGAGTCACGCGCCGCAAGAAGCTAAAATTACTGACCCCGCAGAAAGTTTCGAGGATCTCAATCCCCAAGCAGCTTACGATGAAATAGTCAAAACCTCTCAAAACCCTGCAAAGGCCGAGAAAGCTTACGACGAAAGCTTACAGGAGTACAAGGGAGAACACCCGCAAGAAAACATAGTTCAAAAAGCTGAAGGTTTGATCGAAAAAGTCACGGGCAAGGACTAAATCTACAGTTTTCTATCTCACCCAAGTGCCTGGTAAATACTGACCTTCGGTGAGTATACAATTGAGCCGAGCTCAGGACTCACTTGAAACTAATTATGTAAGGTGCGCAATGCGCACCTTACCGCGTTAGAGGAGCGTGTCAAACCACTTTTTGCGTTCAAAAGGGTTTTGTGGTTCCCCTGTTTATTTGAGCTAGCAGGTTCATCCTTAAGGCAGATGAATAGATATTAATTTAAAAGGTAAATTTAATAATAACTACAGTTACATAAAGGAAATAAATATCATGAGCGATGACAAAAAAACGGTACATGAACCTGATGCTAACCTCGACCCGCTTTCCGGGGAAAAAGGGGCTCATCCAGTAGGAACGGGTATTGGTGCGGCGAGTGCGGGTGCTGCGGGTGCTGCGATCGGCGGTGCGATCGGTGGGCCTGTAGGAGCAGTTGTGGGCGCTGTTGTGGGTGCGTTTGGCGGCGGTTTGGCCGGCAAAGGTGTGGCCGAGGCGATCGACCCCACGGTAGAAGAGGCTTACTGGCAAACCAACTACAGTTCCCGTCCTTACGTGGACACGGGCGCGACTTACGACGACTATCAGCCTGCATACCGTACCGGTTATGAGGGATACAGCCGCTATGCCGGTACTGGTAAGAGCTTCAACGAGAGCGAAAACGATTTGCAGCGCGACTACGAAACAAATCGCGGTAAGTCTAATGTGGCTTGGGAAAAAGCGAAGCACGCCACGCGCGACGCTTGGGATCGCGTGGAACGCGCTGTTCCTGGCGACATTGACAAAGACGGCCGCTAAGGGCTGACGCCAAGTATTTCTCAGTCTGGGACGCACACAAACTCCAGCTTTTCGGGTTTTTTACCCCTGGTGGGGAATGCAGCGAAGTGTTTTGATAAAAAAACCCGGTTGCTGCGTCTTGGACTGTTGTTGATACCTGGGACTATTTTTAACGCGAGTTTAGCTAAGTTTTTGGGGATTTTCAGCCCCTCTCTACATCGGGGAGGGTATTTTTATGCTCCGTGAAAATCGCATTTTTCAGCACGATTTTTATTTCACAGGAGTACGAGCCGCAGAGTACCAAGCGAGATATAGAGGCTTTGCTGTGCGGGACGATCGCACTCCTAAAAAACGCTTAGTACAAAATCGGGATGCTTCTGTTTGAGATGGGCATTTTTTTTTGACTGTTAGCCTTAAAATTAAACTAATTCAGGACTGAGGCATCGATCGCATATTTCTGTCATTGTTCGCGATGCACATTAGCCGCAGCCGGAGCGTGAAAGCGTTCGTGGCCTCAAATCCGATAATTGTTAATCTAAATCCTCTGATTCAAAATCGGTATAAATTGTGGATGAAATGCTGGAAAGAGCTTGGACACTCAAGCAAAATTTAATTGACTTTGTGCTGGATGCTGAGGGAGAGTTAGCGGTAGCTTTGGAAGCTTTTGCGGCTGCTCGATCGACCGGCGAGCGCTACGACATTGCTCAGCAAAATCAAGTGATTGACAGTTTTACAGTTGAAGGTAAAGTCGGGGAGAAAACGCCGATCGACCTATTTGTCGAAAGTCAGCCGGATTTAACCCAGAGCGATCGCAGCTTGCTAGAAAGTTGGCGCCACAGAAGCTTCACCGGCTTATTTGAAATCACTCAGCTTTCCCCTGACAGCTTTGAACTGATGAACTGGCTGACGGCGAAGCACTACGCTGTTAAGCCCAACAGCACTAATTTCCTGCAAGAAATGTCTCGCTTTAAGTTAGGAGAAATCTTGCGGGCTCGGATTGCTCCTCTCACCGATGACTGGTGGATACTCTCAGGCCCTCCGATACCGATGGGGAAATTGGGCAAGCCGAAGTTGGCGGTGGCGATCGGCAATTTCAAGCAAAATCACAAAAATAATTTGTACAGCGATGCGCCGGAATTGTTAGAGCAAGCTTGGCAGTCTGTAGAACAGTACCACGAAGATTTTACCGAATTTTTTGGCACCGATGAAGTGACGCAATCGGGATATCACCTGAATAAACAGTTGGCTGAATTTCAGGAATTAATGACTAAAAAACGCCTAGCTGATATCGGCGTCGATCAAAGTAAATCTCTGGCGGATATCGTTGAAGATGCCGGAGTCGATGCAGAAGAAATTAAAGCAGCAGCTATAGCAGCAGCCGGTGCAGATCCTTCTTCAGTTGAGGTCGCGATCGATGGCGATCCTCACTCAAAAATGGTAATCCCGAAAGTCGAATTGCCCGATCGCTTCAAGAAAGCCGAACAGGTGACAGCACTTTCTCATCCTCGCTGGGGACAAACCTTTTTGTCTACTTACGCTCAATTTACTGCAATGCTAGCAGCCGAAGACTTTTCAACCGTTCCCGGTTACGAAAAGCTAGTTCGCAACTATCTAGAAGATCCTGCAATTAATGCCTGGATTTTCCAGCGGTTAGCGAAAGTTAATCCAGCGAAATTAGAACAAATTTTGCAAACTGTATTGCAACGCCCAGACTTTCAGCTCGATCGCGATTTAGATGCCCTGCTGCAAGAGTTTAAAAAACCCTTAGAACCCGAACTCCCGGAAATTGCCAGCGTTCCCTTGCACCTGCACAACTTATTTCAGGAAGCTTTAGGCGAAGTTCACAAATCAAAGTCCAAACCGCAGGAGAAAAAGAAAAGCTCTAAAGGCTTTAAATCCTGAGCAATTAAGTTCGTGACATACTCCTACACGCTATGCTATCGCCTACAGTGCAGGCTGCTCACCAACTCCACCTCATGCTATGCGCTAACGCGCCCGCTTCGCCAACTGATACTCATTGAGATTTCCGCAACCAAAGGAAGGCAGGAACAGAATGACAATTTCAAGTACGAGTGCGATCGACCCTAGCCATTTTGGGCGCGTTAGTCTGCATCTCTAACATCATAAACAATTAAACAAGCTCACAGCTAACTGTGAGCTGATTGCCCGGTAATATAACTCAATTAGCTTTGCAGTCAGGACGTTAGTTTTTCTTCACCGCGATCGACAGAACTGAAGTCCTCACTACAAACGCCTTTTTTTTAATCTTCAACTTGTCGGACAGCCATGCGTTGCAGCGGCAGGCTGAGTATGCTAGAAGCGGTCAACAAGTAAGAAAGAACCGTAGTCAGCTTCAAACTGAGCAATAACCAGCTATCTTCTGGTAGGTGAAGTTTCAGCCCGAAAAAAGAGATGCAGTACACTATCCAGTAAGTAAAGCTCATCTTGATTAGGATTTCCTCGCTCAAAGTGCGCTCGTCCGTTGGCTGCGAGTTGCGATTATCACCCAGCAGGACTAGACCCGCAATAGAAGCCACAAAAGAAACCATAACGACACAGTCATGCCAGTTAAGCTCAACCATTTCTAAACTCCGCTTTTATCCGCATTTTTGGAATCAGACATCAGTCTAAAGGATAAGTTTTGCCGCTCAAAGCAATAGTTACAAATTGAAACAGCCGCAGTTACAAATCGCAATGAAAATTCACCGCAACCGCCAGCCACAAGCTCGTTTAGTCAGCCGCAAAGGACAATTCTCCTTAAATATTGTCAAGTTGGGAGTACCTCGCCTGCATTTTGCCGACCTCTACCACAGGCTGCTAATTCTTTCTTGGCCGCGATTTTTCATACTCATTTGTCTGTCCTATACACTCACGAATTCTTTATTTGCCTTAGCTTACTTGGCGGGAGGAGATTGCATTGCTAACGCGCGACCGGGTTCTTTCAAAGATGCCTTTTATTTCAGCGTGCAAACAATGGCGACGATCGGCTACGGCGCCATGTATCCGCGCAATGATTACGCTAATACTATAGTCGCGATCCAAGCGCTTTTTGCTTTGTGGGGAGTGGCAATGGTGACGGGACTGGCTTTTGCTAGATTTTCCCGACCAACAGCTAGAGTTATCTTCAGCCGCGTAGCTGTAATCGCTCCTTTCAACGGCGTTCCGACTCTGATGTACCGCACCGCAAATCAGCGTTTCAACCAGATTTTAGAAGCGCAGCAGCGAGCTACTTTGATCCGCGACGAGGTAACATCGGAAGGAGAATTTATGCGGCGTTTTTACGATTTGCAATTGATGCGGAGTCATTCTCCGATTTTTGCATTAACTTGGACGGTTATGCACCCAATTGACGAGAGCAGTCCTTTGTACCAACTTACTTCCAAAGACTTGATGGAACAGCAAGCGGAAATTGTAATTACGTTAACAGGAATTGACGAAACAGTTTCGCAAACTATTCACGCGCGACATTCTTTTGTGGCGTCAGAAATTCTGTGGAATATGCGGTTTGTAGATATTATTTTGAAATCGGCGACGGGAGGGCGGGTGGTTGATTATACTCGGTTTCACGATGTGAAGCCTGTTGAATGAAAGTTTTGATTTAGCCACCAGTGCTAGAATACCTGTATGGCAAAAAAAAGTTAATATTTATGAACTCAATAACTGCAAATACGACACTGAAAGAATTGCAACCGCAACTCTTAGCTTTAACTCCCGAAGAGAAGGCTCAAGCTATAGAATTACTAGCCCAAAGTTTAAGAAAATTTTGGTCGGGAATTCAAAAGACTCCCGGCGTGTGCGGCGGCGATGCTAGCATCAGACAAACGCGAATTCCTGTTTGGGTGCTGGTGAATGCTCGCCGTTTAGGTATTTCTGAAGTTGAACTCCTAGAAGACTATCCGACTCTGCGTGCCGCTGATTTGGCGAATGCTTGGGCTTATGCTGAGGCATATTCTGATGAGATTGAAACAGCAATTAGAGAACAGGAAGAGGCATAAACAGTGGCAGATATTTATACCGCGATCGCACAAAGCATTAAAACTGAGATATTTTACCATTTTAAATCAGGCTTTTATGAACGGGCAAGATGCCCGTTCTACAAAGAATAAATTTGTTGTGGAACGGGCATCTTGCCCGTTCTTGAAAATGATACAAAATCTCAGTTAACATAAATAAAATACTCCTCGTACTATGCGAATAATTCATACTGCTGACTGGCATTTAGGGCGACGTTTTCGAGGGATCGATCGCACTTCCGAAATTGCGATCGCCCTCGAACAAATTTTGAAGCAAGCAAAAGCCTTGGATGTCGATGCTGTGCTCGTTGCGGGCGACATTTTCGACGTGCCCAACCCTCCCGCTTACGCCGAACGCATTGCTTATAACTTTTTCTGCGAACTCCAAGCGGCAGGAATTCCCGCAATTGCGATCGCCGGTAATCACGATTCGGCATCCCGCATCGACAGCATCGCGCAATTGCTTTCCCTCGCCGGTGTTCGCGCTTTAGGTAAACCCAGGCGCTCGGCAGACGGCGGCACGATTACTCTCAATACAAAAAGCGGTAAACTTTGTGTGGGAGCAATGCCTTTTGCTTCCGAACAAAGACTGTTAGATGCTAATTCTCTCTGGCAGTCTGGCGATGCCGACCGCCGCAAAGATTACCGCGAAATAGTAGCATATTTACTCGAAGATTTAACCAGGGATTTTAGAGACAATACTGTCAATATTCTGATGGGACACATGAGCATTGACGGCGCTCGATTGGCCAAATCCGAAGTCGCTTATTACACGCGAGAAAAATACCTGCTGTCATCGCAAACTCTGCCGCCGGAAGCTCAGTATATTGCCCTGGGGCACATCCACATTCACCAGCGGATTTCTGAGACTTCTCCGGCTTATTATTCGGGTTCTTTGATTCAGTTAGATTTTGGAGAAGCGGAACAGGAAAAAGGATTTTGCTTGATAGAAGTTGAGCCGGGAAGTCAGGCAAAGGTGGAATTTAAGCCTGTGACTTGCCACAAGCCGTTAAAAGTGCTTAAATGTCATAACGACAATCTCGATGAAACTTTACAAGCTCATCAGTATCATCCGGGTTTCTTGAAAGTAATTGTCGAACTGGACAGTCCGCAAATCGGACTTGCCGATCGAGTGCGCCAAATCTGTTCTCAAGCGCTGTTAATTGAACCGCGCTATCCAGATGCAGCGCTAGAACCAACAGAAATAACTAATATCGATCCCAATAATTTCGATCCATCAGTAGAGTTTTGCAACTATTATCAAAACCGATTGGGAACGACACCGAAACCGGAAGTATTGGAGGAATTTCAGAATTTGTACAAGAAGTTTAAGGAAACAGTTAACAATTAAATACTCTTGTCTCCGCCTTATTTTAACAGGTTCCCAGGCTCGGTCTGGGAACCGATATCCAGAGGATCTGCCTCGCGCTTAAATAGGAAATTTGGAGGCAGATCCTCCGAATCTGTGTTACCAGGCAGAGCCTGGTAAAAAGTAATAGAAAGCCCAAATCCAAAATCTAAAATCTAAAATTAATATGCGTCCACTCGAACTTATTCTCGAAGGATTTACCAGCTTCCGCCAGGAACAGCGTTTAGATTTTTCTCAACTCGATTTGTTTGCAATTACTGGTGCTACAGGTGCGGGCAAATCTTCACTGCTAGATGCCATGACTTACGCTCTTTTTGGCACAACAACTCGCAGCGGCAAACAAGTTAGTGATTTGGCAAGTCAAGGCAGCGAAAATTTAAAAGTTCAGTTGCGTTTTTCTGTGGGTTCGGCACAGTATCGGGTGACCAGAAGGTGGCGTTTTCGTCCGAAATCTCCCGAAAATAAGGTGATTTTGGACAACTGGCAAAATGGTCAATGGGAAACTTTGGGGACGAGTATCGTTGCTGTTCAAAATACCATCGAACAGATTTTAGGCATGGATTTTGATACTTTTACGCGAGCAATTGTTCTGCCTCAAGGCAAGTTTGATGAGTTTATTAAAGGGGATACTTCAAAACGCCGGGAAATTTTGCGGCAGCTAGCGGGATTTGAGATTTTTGAGCAGATGCGCAAGGAAACAAATGAGCTTGCAAAGTTGCTGAAACAGGAACGGGAAATGGTGGAAAGGCAGCTAGCTGAGTTGAGTGCGCCGACGGCGGATGAGGTGGCTCAAAGACGATCGCAACTTTTGATTTTAGAGCAGCAGTTGCCTGAGTTCGATCGCGCTGTGATGAAAGCTCAGAAGGATCTAGATGAAGAGGAACAGCTATTTTCGCAAATTGCTCGCTGGCAAGAGCTGCAACAACAACTGGCTAAATTAAATGCTAATTCTGCTGAGATGCACATTTTAGCACAGCGTTTAGAAAGAGCGCAAGCTGCCAATCATTTACAAGGAGATTGGGCTTTAGTGCGATCGGCTCGCAGTCAGTATGAAACTGCCGAAAGTGCCTCGGTGGCAGCGCGAAAGCTGTTAATTAAAGCTCGTTCAGAGCTAGCAGTAGAGCAGCAGAAATTTGACGAGGCAAAAGCCAAAGAAAAGGCATTAGCGCCACAAATTAAGGCTCGCGAAGATGCTCTAGCTGCTGCGAAAGTATATGAAGAACAGCGCACTCAATTAGAAAAAGAAGTTGCGCTAGCCCAAAAAATTCAACAAGAAAAACTTCGCTTTTTTCAAGCAGCAGATAAAGAACTGCAAGCTGCTAACAATAAAATTCAAGGTGCGGGTTTTCGAGTGACTCAAACAGCCGCACAGCTCGAACAGTATTCGCTGGGAGGAAAGCGTTTAGAGCAATTGCAGCAAATTGCACCCTTATTAATGGAATTTCAGCTAGTTGCCAAGCAGGGAAAAGCTCAGGAGCAACAGTTGGATAAATCTATCGCAGAGAAGGAAAGGGCTCAACAGAATTATGTGGAGGTTGCCACTAATTTAGAAGCAGCCGAAATCAGGCTAAAAGAGTGCAGCCGCGAGTTAGAAACGGCGGAAACCGCTAATGCGGAAGCGGCACGTTTAGAGAGTGTTGCTGCTGTCAGAATGTCGCTGAATTCTGGCGATACTTGCCCGGTGTGCGGGGGGGTGCATCCTGAGAGCGATCGCCTGCCTCCTTTGCCTAATTCTAATATTGTCGATCTCACTGGTTTGCGGCAGAAATTTGCGGCGGCAAATCGGGCTTTTCAAGCTGCTCAAAGGTTGGAGGCTGAGGGAAAAAGCGCAGTTTCAGCCTGCCTGCAAAAAGAGTCGGAAATTGCTCAAATGTTGGAATTAACCGCGAATAGAGTTGCCGAATTGCAGCGGCAAATCGCTCAAATTCTAGAAACTCCTCAGTGGGAAAGCTTGGGGTTGCAGCAGGAACTCGCAATACTTAAAGAAAGCGATCGCAAATACCGCGAAACCGAGCAGCAGTTCCAAATGGCATCATTGGAATATGATAATTGTCAGCAAAGATTTAATTTTGCAGCGACGACTCAAGCAGCTAAACAGCAAGAATATCAAGATGCGATCGCCGAATCCGACCGCCGGCAGCAGCAGTTGCAAAGTTGTGTAAATGCGCTTTATCAAATTACCGAATATCAACCTTATCCTAATTTAGCAAAAGCCTTAGAAGAAGATAAGCAAAACTTGACTAATCTGCTGAAAGTTGCCGAAAAATCCTATCAAACTGCTCAAAATACGGTTATTCAAGCAGCAGAGAGAGAGCAACAAGCTGGAGAGGTTTTTGGACAAGCCCAAGCCCATAAACAGCAACTAAACCTGGATTGGTCAGAAAAATTAACAGCGGCTGATTTCACAGAAGAGACATTTTTAGCAGCGGTTGCGACTGTTCAGGAACAAGCGCAATGGGAAAATGCTATTCGTTCTCACCGCGAATCAAAAATTCAGTTAGAGACGCGGGCGAAAGATTTGAGCGAGGCGATCGCAGGCAGAACTACCGATGAGAATAATTTAGCACAAGTGCGATCGGCAAAACATACCGCCCAAGAAAACCTCAAACAAGCCAACAACAACCGCGCCGAACTATTAGCGTGGATTCAAGTAGCAGCTCAAAACCTCGAACAAGCCGAAAGACTGTCACAGCAAATCACAAATTTCACAGAACAAGAGCAAACTTATCACACCTTAGCGCAGAATCTCAAATCCAACGAATTTCAATCCTACATTTTAGAACATTTAGAAGCAGAATTAGTCGGCAGCGCCACATTAATTTTGCAAGAATTAACCGAAAATCGCTACAAACTAAAAAACCAAGACGGCGAATACTGGGTAGCAGATAATTGGAACGGCGGTGAAGCTAGACGAGTACGCACTCTTTCCGGCGGTGAAACCTTTGCCACTTCCTTATCAATGGCTTTAGCTTTGTCAGAAAAACTGTCTCAAGGAACTCACTTGGGCAGCTTGTTTCTTGATGAAGGATTTGGCACTTTAGATACCGAAACTCTCGAAAGCGTTACTCAAATTTTAGAATCTTTGCGGCAGCGAGAAAGGCTTATTGGAGTGATTACCCACGTTCGAGAATTGGGCGAAAGATTGCCCGCACAAGTTAAAGTGTTTAAGTCACCGCAAGGTTCTAAAATAGAATTACATAGATCCTGAAGTGGAGAGGCGCGTGCGTGAAATAGTAAACTTGCTTAAGGACGTACATTATCACTAAACCTGCCCCTACAATTACCTATAATATATGATAAAAAATCACGCGACTCGAATGCAATCGGTACAGTCGCCCATAATTCCAGTAGTTGGCGAACTGATTCGCCAAAATCCGGGAACGATATCTTTAGGACAAGGCGTAGTTTACTACAATCCGCCACAAGAATCATTTGATAAAATTCCAGAATTCTTCGCCAATCCCGACAATCACAAATACAAAGCTGTCGAAGGAATTCCACAATTACAGGATGCTATCGCAGCCAAACTAAAAACAGATAACGACATAGAAATTAATAGCAAAAACTGCATTGTCGTTACCGCCGGCAGCAACATGGGATTTACCAACGCCCTTCTCGCTATCACTTCGGCTGGGGACGAAGTTATTATCCAATCACCTTATTACTTCAACCACGAAATGGCGGCAATTATGGCAAATTGCCGACCAATGATAGTAGAAACCGACGCCAACTATCAACTTAATATCGATGCTATAAAAAAAGCAATTACCGACAAAACGCGAGCCATCGTCACGGTTTCACCAAATAATCCCACTGGTGTTGTTTATTCGGTCGAAGCACTCCGGGAAGTTAACGAAATTTGTCGCCAGCACAACATCTATCACATCAGCGATGAAGCTTACGAATATTTTACTTATAACGGCGTAAAACACTGTTCGCCCGCCGCTTTTCCCCACAGCAGCGAACATACAATTTCTCTATTTAGCCTATCCAAAGCCTACGGTTTTGCGAGTTGGCGGATCGGGTATATGGTAATCCCAGAACACTTGCTGGTTTCAGTGAGAAAGATTCAAGATACAATCTTAATTTGTCCGCCGGTAATTTCTCAGTATGCAGCCCTGGGAGCCTTGCAAATTGGTAGAGATTACTGCGATAATTATGTAAGGGCGATCGCATCTGTGCGGCAACTCGTATTAGACGAACTCAATACCATCCAAAACTTGTGTACAATTTCCCCAGCCTGCGGAGCATTTTACTTTTTCTTGAAAGTTGATACTGAACTCGATACAATGGAATTAGTCGAACAATTAATTCGCGAATATCACGTAGCAGTGCTTCCAGGTACAACCTTCGGCATGGATAGCGGCTGCTATTTGCGCGTTGCTTACGGTGCTTTGGAGAAAGCAACCGCCACCGCAGGTATTAGGAGATTGGTTAAAGGTTTGAAGACAATTTTAAACAAGTAAAATAGGAAATTTTAAAATGGTTGCCACTAACTTGAAAGCAAATACAAATATTCAAGATGCCTCCGCTGCAAAACTGGCAGACTTGCGCGATTTGATGGCAGATTACGACTTAGATTGCTATTTCATCCCAGCGGTTGACGAACACTTAAATTTATCAGTTCCAGCAGCCAAGCAGCGACGAGCTTGGATGTGCGGTTTTACGGGTTCCGCCGGGGATTTGTTGGTTGGCAAAGATTCCGCTTGGTTGTTTGTGGATTCCCGCTATTACGAACAAGCCGAATTGCAAGTAGATCCTGGAATTATTCAAATATCGAAACTCGGGTTAGAAGGAAATTTAACCTTAATTGAAACTTTAAAAAAACTGGCTGTAGAATCGGCAGAAAAATCAACTAAAATTCGCCTGGGCTTTGACCCATTTACCGTAGCGACAGAGCTATATCAAAATTGGCTGAAAAAATTTGCAACTGCGGAGATTGAACTCATACCAATCCCGGAGAATTTGACAGACAAAGTGCGATCGCAAAATCCTTGGAAAACAGCAGAGACGTTACCCGCAATTGATGCAGATCCCATATTTAGCTTACCTGTATCCCTGACAGGAGAAACCGCCGCCGAAAAATTAGCCAGAGTCAGAGAAGCGATGCAAAAAGCCAATATCGATGTGCTTCCGATTACCAACCTCAATCAAATAGCGTGGCTGTTCAATCTCCGAGGCTCGGATATTCCCCACATTCCCATTTTCATATCCTATGCCATTGTCACCACAGATTCAGCGTTTTTGTTTACAAATCCCGAACGAATTTCACCAGAAATCAAGCAAGAATTGCGAGCGGATGTAACTTTGCTTCCCTACGCAGACTATCCGCATACCTTAGAAAGTTGCGTAAATTTGCCAAATAAAATTCGGGTACTTTTAGATCCGAAACACAGCACAGCAGGCACTTATCAGTTAATCTTAAACCAGCAAGAAGCCCAGTTCTACAACATCGAAATAGTTTTTGAGAGTCATCCGGTGGAAGGGATGAAAGCTCGCAAAAATCCCGTAGAAATCGAGCAGATGAAATCAGCTAATTTCAAAGCAAGTCGAGCGAAAACTTTGACTTTAAAGTGGTTGACAGAACAGCTAGAAAATGGTAATTTATTGACCGAGTTTGATGTCAAAGAAAACATCGAAAAATTTTACCAAGAAGAAACAGATTTTCAGACTTTAACTTTTAGAACGATCGCCGGTGCGGGAGCCAATAGCTCGATCGTACATTACGGAACCCCCAGCCCAGAAATAACGTTAAAACCGGGGGAACTGCTGTTATTGGACTCAGGCGCGCAATATTTAGCAGGTACAACCGACGATACGAGAACAGTAAGTATCGGAGAACCGACGGCGCTACAAATAGAACACTACACCACAGTCTTAATCGCGCACATCAACTGTGCAATGCAGCAATTCCCCAAAGGCACAACGGGATCGCAATTAGATGCGATCGCCCGTGCGGTATTATGGCAAGAACAGCTAGACTACGGACATGGCACCGGGCACGGAGTCGGCGCCTTTTTAGCAGGTCACGAAGGGCCCAACGGCATCAGCAAATCTGTGCAGTATCCCCTGGAAGCCGGAATGGTAACTAGCATCGAACCGGGATATTACGAACCGGGATGGGGCGGAATTCGCATCGAAAATCTCTATGTTGTCAGGGAAATGCCATCCAAAAACGGTTTGGTTTGGTACGGATTTGTATCGCTGACGTATATTCCGTTTGAGCGCAAATTAATAAATGTCGATCGGCTTTCAAAGACTCAACTAGCATGGTTGAATAATTATCACGCTTCGGTAGTCGAGAAACTGGAACCCGTACTTGATGCTGCAACAGTTGAATGGTTGAAAAAAGCCTGCGCTGCGTTAGGTTAAGCCTTGTAATTGGTCGCACATTTAACTTGTGCACCTATTTTTATTAAAACTATTGTGGAGTGGGCTTCTAGCCCGCTCCAAAGGTACAAAATAGCACATATCAGATAGGGACACGGCACTGCCGTGTCCCTACTGTATTTAATCCGATATTTAATCCGAGTGAAAACTGCTATAAAGCTGGTGACAAGACTCGAACTTGCGACAGGCTGATTACAAATCAGCTACTCTACCAACTGAGTTACACCAGCAGTGAAACTTAATATAGCAAACTTATAGTCATCTGCGCAACCCCCCCAGCCAATTTTTTTTCAAATTCGCTCAAAAGCCCTACCCGCAAAGTCTGACATGGCAATGCCGTTTCCCTACCCCAAAATAATATTGTAGGGAAACGGCACTGCCGTGTCCTGATTTCTTAATTGCACCGCCAAATCTTAATCGTCTGATCAGCACTCCCGCTGGCGAGCAAATTGCCCGAAGGTGCGATCGCCACCGAGTACACCGTACCCGAATGTCCCTTAAGAGCGCTCAACAGCTCCCCGGTCTGCAAATTCCAAATATTAATCGTATTATCATCGCACCCGCTAGCTAAAGTCAAACCGTCCCGACTGATAGCAACCGAATCGCCCCGACTCACATAATTCTGCAAAATATGCAGCGCCTCATTCATTCCTAAATTCGTGACACCCTTCCCCCTCCCTGAATTAGTATTTAGAATCCGCAACAAACTGCCCGTCTGCAAATTCCGCAGCTTAATCGTATAATCATTGCTGACGCTAGCAAGAATCTGACCGTCCGGAGCGATGGCCACAGAATTCACCCCCACATTCAACCCCGAAAGAGTCCGCAGCAACTTGCCGCTTTCAACATCCCAAACCTTGCTTGTCGCATCCGAACTGCCACTCGCCAATATTTTACCGTCCGGGCTAAAAACCACCGCATTCACATTGTCAGAATGACCCCTCAAAGTCCGCAGCAACTCACCAGTCCGCAAATTCCACAGCTTAATCGTATTATCAGCCCCGCCGCAGCTAGCAATTACCTGGCGCTTCGGGTTAATCGCCACCGAATTCACCTCCATAGAATGTCCTGGAAAAGTACACAGCAAATCACCGCTATGCAAATTCCAAAACTTAATGGTTTCGTCCGAACTGCCGCTGACCAACATTTTTCCGTCATAGCTAATAGCAACGGAATTTACGCGATCGGAATGTCCCGTCAGAGTGCCAATTAATTCCGCTGTTTCTAAACTCCAAATCTTAATAGTTTTATCCCAACTGCCGCTAGCGAGAATTTTGCCGTCAGGACTAATCGCCAGAGAATTCACAAACGATGAATGTCCAGGCAGCGTGTATACGCACCGCCATTTCAGATTTGTTAATTTGTGAGCTAATTCCTTCGCCCGCTTAGATGCCTCCTCAACGGCCTGTCTGCGTTTGAGTTCAGCCTCCTCCAAACGCTGGCGTTCCGCCCTAGCTTTCGCCTCTCTAAGCGTCAGCCGCCGCATCTCTCCCTTATAAACTATTCGCTGCTGCTCCTGAATTTCTTTAAGAGTTTCAATATACGGTAGGGCCCAATCTTTAGAAAACCATTCGTGAGCAAATTCCGCCTCTAATTTAAATAGCTGAGGTTCGTGAGTAAAATCGATATTTAAATAATACAAATCAGCTAAAAAACCGGCCAATAACTTGTGGATTGTCACAATTATTTGCCGAATAATCCGCAGGCTCACTTTTCTATCTTTGCCCTCCGCCTCCAACTGGTGATATACCTCTTCCCAATTCCAAGGCTGCATCGCCACTAAAGAAACGCTCTGATTTATGATTCCCCAAAAACCGACATGAAAATTAACTTCATAATCGCTGATATCGCTGTACAGTATAGCTGTCGGTACGGGAGACAAAACACTCTGCAACCGCTCCACATCAATATCAGAGATCGGCTTTTTGAAATAGTCTCCGTAAAACTGAACCGGAGACAAATCTCCGTGCTGGGGGTAGTGCTGGTTTAAAAAAGCTCTCAACTTAGCCGGCAGCTCGATATTCAGATTGTGGCGAAACGAATCCGGGCAATCTTGGCTAATTTTTGCGGGAGCAACTAACAGCAGCAATCGGTGCTGCTGCTGCTGCAAAATCTGTTCGGTTTCCTGCCGGCTCAAATTAGAAAACCAGTTATCTCTGTCCCAAATAGTTTGAATTTCGCTCAGCTTAACTCGAATTGCTTCTGATTGAAACTCCCGCATTAAGTCGCGGCAAAGCCGGCTAATTGCCCGCTTATCTCTCAATTCTTGTGCCTTAATCCGATTAGCGCGTTCTTCCTTTACCCATTCTTCTGCGTTGGCGAGCGCGATTAATTCTTGTTCTCTGGCCTGCTGCCGCTGCAAATATCTGACTTGTGCTTTAATCCAGCGGGGGTCTTTTTTGATTTGCTGGTTCAAAGCTGAAGAACCAGACGGCTCAATTTCTGCATAGCGTTCGTTGACAGCGCTTGCTCCCAATCTTTCTCCCAATTCAGATGCTACAGGCTTCAACAGTTCAATTAGGGTGTCTGAGACGGGGCGGGGTAAGGACATACCAGTTAAAACTTTTTTTTTATTAAGGGCGATCGCGCGAGTCAGGCATATCCCCCTGGGGCGGAAACTCTTGGCAGGGCTATTACATTTGGGCGATCGGCCGATGGTATCCGTAAGGCGTATCGTGCAGGCTTATCGTGCAGGCTTATCTTGCAGCCGCACAATTTTAGCACTTTAACTAAATAATAGTATCTATCTATATAGTGTACATTTTCCCCCGAATCTGAATTGAAAGCACCGACGGAAAAGACTTCAGGATATTCGATCGACCCTGAGTTCACCCAATTTGTTTTTTTTGTTGCCATTTGACTCGCTCTTGTCTATAATCATACTTCACAACCATAATTACGGTATTCCTACCTAATAACCGTACTTTCACTAGAGGAATAAATATAATGAGTCCGTGGCAACGCCTAACTCAACACCTTCACTGGCCGCAACAGCCATCAGTCAGCACAAATCAATCATTAACTGGACTGAAAAGATTTGTGTCGCTATTTTTAGTGGGAATAACCTTAAGTCTGGCCGTTGCATCCTGCGGCCAGGGAACCACCAACAACCCCGCAGCCACTCCAGGCGGTGCTAGCCCAGCAGCCAACAAAGGCAACGTAGAATTAACCCTAGTATCATTCGCCGTCACTAAAGCCGCCCACGAAGCGATAATTCCCAAATTTGTGGAACAGTGGCAAAAAGAAAAAGGCCAAACGGTCACCTTCAACCAAAGCTACGGCGGTTCCGGTTCCCAAACTCGGGCAGTAATTGACGGTTTAGAAGCAGACATCGTACACTTAGCCCTCGCCCTCGACACCGCAAAAATCGAAAAAGCCGGACTAATTCAACCTGGGTGGGAAAAAGAAGCCCCCAACGATGGCATAGTCAGCAAATCCGTAGCAGCAATAGTCACCCGCGAAGGCAATCCCAAAGGCATCAAAAACTGGGAAGATTTAAGCAAAGACGGAGTGAAAGTGATTACTGCCGATCCCAAAACATCAGGCGTTGCCCGTTGGAATTTCCTCGCACTTTGGGGATCGGTTGTTAAAACCGGAGGAGACGAAGCCAAAGCATTAGACTTTACTAGCAAAGTCTACAAAAACGTCCCTATCCTGACTAAAGACGCCCGCGAAGCTACTGACGTATTTTTCAAACAAGGCCAAGGCGACGCCTTAATTAACTACGAAAACGAGATTCTTCTGGCTGGTCAGCAAGGTGAAAAACCGACTTATAGTATTCCCGAAGTCAATGTTTCGATCGACAATCCCATTGCCATTGTAGATAAAAACGTTGATAAACACGGTACTCGCGAAGTCGCCGAAGCATTTGTCAAGTTTCTGTATACCCCAGAAGCTCAGCGAGAATTTGCCAAAGCAGGCTTCCGCCCAGTAGATGCAACAGTAGTGGCGGAACCAGAATTTGTCAAAAAATATGCCCCTATCACAACCCTATTTACAGCTCAAGACTTAGGAGGTTGGGGAGATATTCAGAAGAAATTCTTCGATGACGGAGCTGTTTTTGACAAAATCCAAGGTTCAATTAAACAGTAAAAAAACAGACTGCCCAGAGCCCCGACTTCCCCGAAGTTGTCGGGGCTTTAAAAGATTCACTATTCTTGACAACTCAAAACTCTTCACTTATGGCTGTATCATCTCCAACCAGCAACCCTGAGTCTCCGATCGAAAATATCAAAAGGGCGATCGGCAAAATCACATTACCTTGGGGAATCACCCTAGGCTACCTCAGCTTAATGCTATTGCTCCCAGTTGCAGCAATGCTGCTGAAAGCCAGCACAGCAAACCCCGCCGAATTTTGGGCAATTGCCACCAGTCCGATCGCCCTTTCCGCCTACGATGTCACCTTCTTTACGGCATTAATGGCGGCATTAATTAACGGAGTATTCGGCACATTAATTGCCTGGGTATTAGTCCGCTACGACTTTCCCTTAAAACGGGTTGTCGATGCAGCAGTCGATTTACCTTTTGCACTGCCCACCTCCGTCGCCGGTTTAACTCTTGCCACAGTTTACAGCGATAACGGCTGGATCGGCGGGCTGTTTGCACCCTTGGGAATCAAGATCTCATTTACTCGCTTGGGCGTAGGCATAGCGATGATCTTTATTTCCTTACCCTTTATCGTGCGGACTGTACAGCCAGTTTTAAACGAAATGGAAAAAGACATCGAAGAAGCAGCTTGGTGCTTGGGTGCTTCTCAATTTCAAACCTTCTGGCGAGTAGTTTTACCACCGCTGTTCCCGTCTATTTTAACCGGCGTTGCCCTTGGATTTTCGCGAGCGGTTGGCGAGTATGGCTCTACTGTAATTGTAGCTTCTAACATTCCCTTCAAAGATTTAATCGCGCCCGTATTAATTTTTCAAAGATTGGAACAGTACGACTATGCAGGAGCAACAGTTATTGGCACTATCCTGTTAGGTATTTCGCTGACAATGCTGTTCGCAATTAATCTATTACAAGCATGGAGAAGACGCTATGACGGCTAATAATATCAATTCACCCGCTGATTACAAATTTCCGCCTGCGGGTTCTAGTCCGAGTCAGGAGAAAGCCTGGGTAAAACCAACTTTAATCGGAATTGCGAGCGGCTATCTTGCTCTCGTCTTATTTATCCCCATGCTCAACGTTTTTTACCAAGCGTTCAGAAAGGGATTTGAGCCATTTCTTTCTAACTTAACATCGCCCGATTTTCTGCACGCAGCGCAACTTACCTTGGTAATTTCTCTGATAGTTGTACCTGTAAATACAGTATTCGGTTTGTGCGCAGCTTGGGTAATTGGTCGCAATAAATTTCGGGGGCGCACGCTATTAATCAGCATTTTAGACGTGCCGTTTGCCATATCTCCCGTAGTTGCAGGTTTAATGATTGTACTGCTTTACGGTCGGGTGGGATGGTTCGGGCCGTGGCTGGAGGCGGCAAATATCAAGGTTATTTTTGCCTTCCCGGGAATGGTGCTGGCTACTGCTTTTGTTACCTTGCCTTTTGTCGCCCGCGAAGTGATTCCTGTTTTGGAGGAAGTGGGAACAGATCAAGAAGAAGCGGCGAAAACTTTGGGAGCAAATGACTGGCAAATTTTCTGGAATGTCACGCTTCCCAGTATTCGCTGGGGATTGCTTTACGGGGTAATTTTGACCAATGCTAGAGCAATGGGAGAATTTGGAGCCGTCTCTGTGGTATCGGGAAATATTGCTAAAAAAACGCAAACTTTGCCTTTGTTTGTAGAGGATGCTTACAAGCAGTATGCGACGCAAGCCGCATTTTCAGCGGCGGTAATTCTAGGTTTTTTAGGAGTTATTACCCTTGTACTTAAGGAGATTTTAGAACGAAAAACTAGCATTAAAGAAGTTGAATAATAGTCATTAGTCCTTAGTCATTGGTTATTAGTCATTAGGGCGGTAGGTTCGCACGGTGCCCCTCATCCCTGAAAACAGTAAACATTAGGAGGCTGAAATGTTAGCTCACAACTCTAGCGAAGCTGAATTTGAGGCGAGCGACGATTTTCACAAAACCCAAGAATCAGATATTCCCAAATCTGACAGTGGCGACACCAGACCAACTCAAACCCGCATTCGCATTCGTGTCCCTAAAGAGTACCATCAGGAACCAGTCATTTCTCACTTGATTTCTGAATACGGTTTGACGGTTAATTTTAATGCTGCTTTCTTGGGTGTCAAAACTTTAGAGGACGGTTGGTTTGACTTGGAACTTAACGGTACCAGTAAACAGATTGAAACGGCTCTGATTTATCTCAATGATTTAGATGTGGAAATCTGGAGCAATTCCAATAAACCCGATGAAGAAACTTGGTAATTAGTCAGTATTGGACGCAGAAACCGGGAAGAGGAGTTAAGATTCTGGACTGACAGGCAGAATTTTATTTCCTCTTCCCGGTTTATTGAGTCTAAGAGTCTCCAGGAATTTTAGTCATGAGTCAGCTTTTATCAGTCATATCTATTCGTGTAAAATAACCGCGATCGCCTTTCTAGTGAGGAATGCAAGTCCTCTGAGTTTTATGAGGATTTGCATTTCTCACTACAAACCAATTTGATTGCGATTTTTCGATCGCACATACATATCATTCAGCAGCCAACAACTACCAAATAATATCAGCTTATAGCTAATAACCGTGACTGATGACTCTTGACTAACAAATCTCGATCGCCATCGGTTAATTATTTGATTGACAATTATCATCAAATCTGGTATTTTATCCATCTCTCATCTGGTAGATCGGAAAACAGCGCGCAAGTTTTATTCAACATTTTTGGTAACAGCCGGAACAATATCCCCCTTTAAAACTTCTCAACCATCAAACTAACTCAGTTAGGCTAGGTGTGCATAAAAAAAATTTTTTGTCAATATTCAATTTAGGTGAAAGTTAAGTTAGGTGAAAGTTAGGGGCGATCGACTCTCATCCGCACTGGAAAAAGATTGATCGCTGCTGCGGTTGGTTTGTGCTATGAATTTGATGTGTGTTTACCAGGAGAATTTGATCGTGGAACTCTATAAAGAACAGAAACACCAGATTGTTTTTGCAGATTCACAAGTTAAAGATTGCGAAAGTTTAACAGAAACCGCAAATCCCGATACAGAAATTGTTATTCTCAAAGCCGATCGCGACGGCATCAAGCAAATCGCCGAAACACTTAAACAGCGGCAAAATATTGCAGCCGTCCACATTTTGTCTCACGGCGCAGCAGCCAGCTTGCAACTGGGAAGCACAGAATTAAATCTCAGCAACATTGAAAGCTACCGCAATTATTTAGAAAAATGGTTTGCTTTGCCAGCAGCCGAGGCAAACTCTCAGTCTCCAATTACTGCTAAACCCGAAATTCTACTTTACGGCTGCAACGTCGCCGCCACCGAAGCCGGTGTCGCCTTCGTCCAAAGGCTGAGTCAGCTCACGGGGGCAAATATTGCCGCTTCCGACAACTTGACGGGGAATGCTGCGTTGGGTGGAGACTGGGAACTCGAAGTAACTACGGGCAAAATAGAAACACCTTTGGCATTTTCTGCTGAGGCCAGGGAAGCTTACAGTGGCGTACTGGCTGACTTGAACCAAACGACTGGCGACTTTAACGGACTGGTAAATGCCATCAATGTTGCCAACATCAACAGTGGCATTGACACGATCACTCTCACTGCCGATATTACCCTCGCAGGGCAATTGCCGAGAATTACCGACACCACCACTATTGTTGGCGGCGGTTTCAAGATCAGCGGCAATAACACCCGTGCCTTCGTAGTTGATAACACAACATTTAACATCTCAAACCTCACCATTGATTCCGCAAAAGCAGTAGGCAACGTAGGAACCACCGGTGGTGGTGGCGCTGCCGGCTTAGGTGGCGCACTTTTTATCAACAACGGTACAGTCACAGTTGACAGAGTTACTTTTTCTAATAACTCTGCCGTTGGCGGTGCAGGTGTGGCTGGGAATGGTGGCAAGGGTGGTAGCGCGGATCTGGCTACTGTCTTTGGAGGCACAGCAGGGACAAATGGTAGAAATGGTAGAAATGGTCTAGCAAGTAATGGCGCTGCCGGTGGGGTTGGCGAAGATGGCGAGGCTGGCGGTACTGGTAATGCTGGCGGTACTGGCGGTATTGGCGGCACTGGCGGTACTGGTGTTGGCGGCACAAACGGTGGTGCTGGTGGTATTGGTGGTGCTGGTGGTGCTGGTAGCGTTGTCGGTAGTGGCGGCGGTGGTGGTGGTGCCGGTGGCGTTGGCGGTCCTGCTGGTACTGGTACTCAAGGTAATGGTGGCAATGGCGGTGCTGGCGGTGCTGGTGCTACTGCTGGCGGCGGTGGTGCTGGCGGTAATTTTGGTACAGGTGCGGCGTCTGGTGCTATCGGCGCAGGAGGCACTGGCGGCTTCGGCGGCGGTGGCGGTAGTGGCAATGGTGCAAGCGCAGGGGGCACTTTTGGCGGTGCTGGTGCTACTGCTGGCGGCGGCGGTGCAGGTTTAGGCGGCGCGATTTTTGTTGGCGGCGGCACTTTGACCATGACCAACAGCACCTTATATAGCAACACAGTTACGGGTGGCAATGCTGGTAATGTTGCCGCAGGTGCCGGTCAAGCTGCTGGTGGTGCAATTTTCGTCAACTTAGGTGCTACAGCTACCCTCACTAACAACACGATCGCTTATAACTCTGCAACAGCCGCCACAGTTGGCACACCGGCTAGTCTGATTGCTAGTGCCGGAGGAATTTACAACAACGGCGGTACAGTTACAGTCAAAAACACGATCGTTGCTGGCAACGTTGCTACTACCGACACTGATGTTACAGGGACATTCACAGGAAATAACAACCTGATTGGGGTTCTCGGCACTAGCACTGGTTTCGCAGGTCAGGCATTACTGGTTCCTGTGGCAAATGTATTAGCTCCAGCCGCCTTTGCCGGACTCAACGGTGCAACTACGGGCCCGTTCACCCTTGCCCTAGTTGACAACAGCCCCGTCACTACCAGCAGCAACCCTGCAATTGGTGGGGGCGACCCGACAATAACGGCAGTGGGCGCTACAGCTTTTGACCAACGCGGTACTGGCTTTCCTCGAAAAATTGACAATACTCTTGTCAGCAAACCGAATATTGACATCGGTGCTTACGAGTACGGGCCAGTGGTCGTGGGTCAGAAATTCAACGACTTTAACGGGGATAGCCTGCAAGGTGCCGCGGCAACTGAACCAGGTCTCCCCGGTTGGGTGATTTCTGTAGGCACAAAAAGCGCTACCACCGCAGCCGACGGCACTTACACGATCCCGGACGTAAAAACAGCTACTCCGATTACAGAAGCGCCGCCTGCTGGAACGCTTGCGACCGATTGGCTACAGACTCTCGGCCCGACTCCCGCTTCTACAGGTGTAATTGATGTTACTGGTGCCAACTTTGGCAACTTCCAACTGACATCGATCGCAGGCAAAACCTACACCGATCTTGCGGGGAACGGCTTCACTCCCGACGACACTACACTAAACGGCGTCACGGTTAACTTATACAAAGACACCAACGGCAACGGCACGCTGGAAGTCGGCACAGATACTGTTGTCGGCACTGCGCAAACGACTGCGGGAGCCGGAGATTACACATTCTCCAATATCGGCCCCGGCAATTACCTGATACAAGCCACTCCTCCAGCCAACTCCAGCATTTCTTTCCCCGCTGCCGCAATTCTCGTTAGCGCCCAAAGCGGTACTGCCGTTACGGGTCAAAACTTCGGCGTTTTCCAAAACATCACTGTCAGCGGCACCAAATTCACCGACCTCACAGGCGACGGCTTCACTGCTGACGACACGCCCCTCAACGGTACTACCGTTCGCTTGTTCAAGGATACTAACAATAACAGCACTTTAGATACCGGCGACTCCGAAGTCGCCAGTCAAGTTACCGGAACAGCGCCTGCGGCTGCTGGCACTTATAGCTTTACCAGCGTCGGCAGCGGTCGTTACTTTGTGAGAGAAGACGTACCGACGGGTTTCTCACAAACCGCCGGCCCGGTTTTTTATACAATTAACCCGGTCAGCGGCACAAACATTACGGCTCAAGACTTTGGCAACTTCCAGTTGGGCAAAATCAGTGGGCTCAAATTTAATGACCTCAACAAAAATGGCATTCAAGATGCCCCAGCAGAACCACCGCTAGGAGGCTGGACAATTTACTTGGATGCCAACAACAACGGCGTGCAAGAGGCAGTAACAGCCGAAACAGGCACCAACGCCACCGTCACCGATGTCGCCGGTAACTACCAGTTCACCAACTTGCCAGCCGGCACTTATACAGTGCGGGAAGTGCCACAAACAGGCTGGACGCAAACTGTGCCCCCCGTCAATGCAGCCACGCCTACTCTTTCCGGCGCGTTTACGATCGCCGTCACCAGCGGCACCGACTCCCAAAACAACAACTTCGGCAACTTCAGGCCCAACTCGATTAGTGGTCTGAAGTTCAATGACCTCAACACAAATGGCATCCAAGATGCGCCAGCAGAAACAGGACTACCCAACTGGCAATTCTTCCTCGATACCAACAACAACGGTACTCTCGACACCGGGGAACCGAACACCCTCAGCGATGCCGCCGGCAACTACAAATTCCTTGATTTGTCAGCCGGAACCTATAAGGTGCGGGAAGTCTTGCAGCCTACTTGGACGCAAAGTACCCCCGATCCGGCGGACATCACTGTCACCAGCGGTCAAGACATCGCTAATATCAACTTCGGCAACTTCCAGTCGAGTACCATCAGCGGTCAAAAATTCAATGACCTCAACAACAACGGCGTTAAGGATGCCGGAGAATTGGGGCTAGGTAACTGGCAAATATTCCTCGACAGTATCACTCCGGATGGATTGTTTCAGCAGGGCGAACTCACTACCATCACCGATGCCACAGGCAACTACACTCTCAAGGACATACCCGCAGGTACTTTCCAGATAAGAGAAGTCCAGCAAAATGGCTGGACGCAGACGACCCCCAACCCCGCCCCCGTTACGGTAACAGGTGGAGCTAACATCACGGGCATTGACTTCGGCAACTTCCTGCCCCAACCGGGTACGATCCGAGGTCTGAAGTTCCGAGACAGCAACAACAACGGCACTCAGGAGGCTGGAGAACCGGGTTTACCGAATTTCCAAATTCAGTTAACCAATGTCGTAGCTGGAACTGCTCCTGCTCCTGCTCCTGTTACTACTACCACAGACAACAGCGGCAACTACCTGTTCGCGAACCTAACGCCGGGAACCTACCGCGTCCGGGAAGTCAACCAAACTGGGTTTACCCAAAGCACCCCCGACCCCGCCGACATCGACCTAACTTCAGGCGCTATTGTCAGCGGCATCAACTTCGGGAACTTCCCGACGCCTGCACCTGTACCGACGCCGACGCCTGAACCGACACCGACGCCTGCACCGACACCGCCGACATCGCCTGCACCGACGCCTGCACCTGCACCGGCGCCTGTACCGACGCCTGAACCGACACCGACGCCTGCACCGACGCCGACGCCGACGCCTGCACCGACGCCGACGCCGACACCTGCACCGACGCCGACACCTGCACCTGTACCGACGCCGACACCTGCACCTGTACCGACAGATTTGGTTTGCCCTGAGAACTTCCCGAGGATCGCTACTCCCAATGAGCCCGGCATTCCTTCAGCGACGGGTAATGTGATCAACGGCCCTAACGGCGACGATACGATCGTGGGTAGTGCTGACAGCGACTCTATCTTCGGGTTGAGCGGCAACGATTTGATCTTTGGTCGAGGGGGCGGCGACTACATCAATGGCAATACAGCCAACGATACTCTCTTCGGAGGCATCGATAGCGATACTCTCTTCGGCGGCAAAGGCTTTGACCTGATTTTTGGCGATCGCGCTAACGATACGATTTACGGCAATCGCGGCAACGACTCGATCTCTGGCGACGAAGGCAATGACGTATTGTACGGCGGCAAAGCCGAGGACGTAATTTTGGGAGGAGGCGGCGACGACGTGCTAATTGGCGATCAAGGCAATGACACTCTATGCGGCCGCGACGGTAACAATACCTTAATTGGCGGCAGCGGGGATGATTTGCTCTTTGGTGATATCGGCGATAACTTGCTCTTTGGCGGCTTTGGTAGCGATACTCTAGTCGGCGGTGGCAGGAATGCCTTTGCCTTGGCAGCGGGCGGGGGAATTGACACCATTATCAACTTCACGCAAGGAGTTGATTCGCTCGTGTTGGTGGGAGGCTTGGACTTCAATCAACTGTCATTGAGCGAAACTAATGGCTCAACTGCGATCGGAATCGCCGGCAGCAACGAGATTTTGGCTGTAGTGGCGGGCGTGCAGCCGAGCCAGTTATCGGCTCAGAGTTTTACCTTGCTGGTTTAGTCCGCATTCCACAGTAGGGTGCGCACGGCGCGCACCTTACTCTTGCCTGGACAATGGGGAGCAGGGGAACCATATTTCCTCCCCTCCTTTGGTTCAAAGTTGTTCGAGATATTTCAGCAAGTCTGCCATTTCTTGCGGACTCGGCTGAAACTGGGGCATTGGTGGGGTTTGCCCGCTCGTGACTTGCCGGATCAGAGCGAATTCGGATTTTCGCTCGGACACTCCGTGCAAGTTGGGCCCGACTTGACTGTCTGAAACGGATATGTGACACCCCGCACAGTTCATTTGAAAGATGGCGGAACCCTGAAACGGATTGCCAGTGAGGGATAGTACGCTTTTGACATAAGGATCTGCGACTTGAAAGTGACGAATTGCGATCGTCGCCAAGAAGATGGCAAGCAACACCGCTAGCGCAAATATGGCCAGTCGCTCGATCGGGTTTTTAATTTCATTCCTGGCAAGTTGGTTATTCAAAGGAGTTCAATTAAAAATAGTATCTACAAGAAAATTTATTTCTCATAACATAGCTTAATCGTTCGCAGCGGGGAGAGCAAGATCTAATACTCCCGGAAGGGCGTTTTTCGGAAAATTCATCTGTGTAAGTGCTGGTAATATTAAAAATAGGTTGTTAAATCTTAACGTTAAGGAGATCTCATGGTAGAACCGCTGCTTTCAGGTATTGTTCTGGGTCTAATCTTTGTTACTCTGGCGGGGCTGTTTTTTGCTGCTTATCAGCAGTACAAGCGCGGCGATCAGTTGGGTATCAACAAGTAAAAGGGCGAATTTTGCCGAAATGGGCGGGAAAGGCGGGTTGACAAATACCCTGGATCTGAATCGTAGATATTGGCGAACCCGCCTCTACAAAACCCGTCCCCGAGCTTAATTGCTGTTAATTTGCCAGACATGAGATCGGGCTTGTAGCTTCTATTTCCCAGATGTCTGCTGACACCGGTGGCGATCGCACCCTAAATGCGATCGCACCCTAAATACGATTCTATGTGCTGTCAGAATAGAAAAATTAGATATATCGATCGAGGATAGCCGCAGTTTCCAGACCGGTTTTTTCCCAGCTAAATTGTTTTGCTCTGGCTAAACCGAGCTCCCGCAAGTGCGATCGAACTTTGGCATCCACTGCAAGCTGGTGCATAGCAGAGGCAATTTCCTCGACGCTGTAGGGGTTGACTAATAATGCTGCACCCCCTGCCACTTCCGGCATTGAAGACAGGTTAGAGGTGATGACAGGAGTGCCACAGGCCATTGCTTCGAGCACGGGGAGGCCGAATCCTTCCCAAAGACTGGGGAAAACCAGGGCGATCGCTTGGTTGATCACTTTGGGCAAGTCGGCCGCGGGAATGTAGTCTAAGAATTTTACTCGATCGACCAATCCCAATTCTTGAACCTGCGCCTTCAGCAGCGGCGTATAGCGTTTGTCTTCCGAACCTGCTATCCACAATTCGTACTCGGAATTATCAGCCAAAGCAGCAAACGCTGCTACAACTCGCTGCACGTTTTTATAGGGATTGTGGCGGCCGATATAAAGAAAATAATTGCTGGTTGGTATGCCTAAAAAACGGAAAAAACTGGTATCGTATCCGGGGAAAATTGGCGTAATTAAATTAGTAGGAATATTGCAAAAATTAGCGATATCGTTGGCAGTTGATTCAGAGTCGCAAATGACGTGTTGAGCCTGCCGCAGCACTTGGGGAATGTAGTAGCGGTGGTAAGGTGTCAGAGGATCGAAGCGGCGGGGAAATCGCAGCGCTATCAAGTCATGTACTGTAATTATATAGCGGCAACCTGTAAATAGAGGAGCTTCTGGAATTGGGGAAAATAAGAGGTTAGATTTTAGCTGTTTGTAAATTTTGGGGAGTTGGGTTTGTGTCCACAGCAATCGGTTGATGTGTCCTTTGGTTCCTTGTTCTGGTGTTAGGTTTGGGGGGATTTGGTAGCAGTTGTTATTGGGAAAATTTTCGGCTGTTAGTAATGTTGGATTGAGGGATTTTAGGTGGGGAAATAGGTTTTTAGCGTAGATGGCTAAGCCGGTTGGTTTGGAAATTAGGAAGGAGAGGTTGATGAGCAGGTTGGATTGGGGATTGGGCATGGGATAATATGTAGATTGCGGTTTTTGGGTGGGATTTTTTTTATTTAACCTGAGATATTGCACCATTCTCAATTAGCCTTTTATGAACAGGCAAGATGCCTGTTCCACAAAAGATAAATTTTCTTGTGGAACAGGCATCTTGCCTGTTGCTGACAATGGTGCAAGATGTGAGTTTAACTGCAGATGGCGCAGAAAAGAAGAGAGGGAAGATTTAAAGATATTGCTGTAAGATGTTGGCGGTTGCTGTTCCGGTTTTGTTCCAGCTAAATTGAGATGATCTGGCTAAACTAGCAGTTTTTAAGTTCGATCGCACTTTGGAATCTGTGGCTACTGTTTGCATGGCTTCGGCTATTTCTCCGACGCTGTAAGGATTGACTAATAATGCGGCATCTCCGGCTACTTCTGGCATCGATGACAGGTTGGATGCGATGACGGGTGTGCCGCAAGCCATTGCTTCTAAAATTGGTAAGCCGAATCCTTCCCAAAGTGTAGGGAAAACTAGGGCGATCGCCTGATTCATCAGTACGGGCAATTGAGAATATGGCACGTAACCGAGAAACTTTACCAAAGATTGTAAACCTAATTGTTCGACTTGTGCTGTCAACTGCGGTGTGTAGGCATTGGGAGGCCCTGCTAGCCACAATTCGCAATTTGCGCGATCGGGCAAACTCGCAAATGCAGCAATTAATCTTTCTAAGTTTTTATAAGGATCGTGTCTGCCGGTATAAAGAAAATAATTTTTGGTTGGCAAGTCGAGATATCTAAAATTAATATTATCGCAAGCTAGGGGAATTGCGGTCATCTTTTTAGGCGGAATTTGGAAAAAGTTAGCAACATCTGCCGCCGTTGCTTGAGAATCGCAAATAATGTGTTCTGCTTGCCGCAAAACCTGCGGTATATAGTAGCGGAAATAAGCTGTTAAGCGAGAAAACCGTTGGGGAAATCGCAAAGGGATTAAATCGTGAACAGTGACGATGTAGCGGCAGCCGGAATACAAAGGCGCTTCTGGAATTGGGGAAAAGATCAGGGTTGACTGCAATTTATGGTAAATTTTTGGCAAATTGAATTGAGTCCACCGCAGCCTGTCAATTTGTCCTTTCGGGCCGCGATTCGGTGTCAAACTTTCGGGAATTTGATAGCAAGTATAATTGTCAATTTGCTGGGAAACAAGTAATGTTGGTTTTAGCTGTTGCAATTCTGGGAAAATATTAGTGGCATAAGTCCCGATTCCAGTTGGTTCGGGAGTTAAAAATGATAAATTGATTAACAGTGAATTAGACATGATTTTAGATATCCGGCGACTGGAAGTCGCGACTACACATACAAAGTCCGCCTGCGCGGACTCAAGAAAACGCTAAAAAAATCGACTTTGATATTAGTCCTATGCAAAAAGACTTTAGCTTTGGGCTAAGGATTTTAACCCCTGGTGAACTACTTAATTAGCCTTTAAGCTCGATCGAGCATTTGAGCTATATCGGCAGGATTTGGCAGCCGAATTGTAGCATATTCTTGGTGAATAATCTCAAAAAAACTCTTGACTTTTTTATCGAAACGTGCAAGTCTAAAGTTCTGACTGCGCTGCTGTGCACCTGCTTGAAGTTCTGCTAGCAAATCGGGATTAACAATTAGTTGATGTGAATGCTGGCACAGTTCCTCAACGGTATTGAACAAAAAGCCCGATCGCCCATGTTCGACAATTTCCGGTTGGCCGCCGCCGTTGAAAACAATTGGAGCACAACTATTTTGCATGGCTTCAACAGTCGCCATCCCGAAATGCTCAAATCTTTGAGGATTGACTTCACCCAAACCGCAGCCGTGCCAAAATATGCTAGCTCTAGCATAAAGCGATTTTACCTCATCAAAGTCAGCATTGACTTTTAGCTCGATCGCCCTTGAATCTTGCTTCAATAAATTCTGAACTGTCTTTAAATAAGGATTGCGGGGAATACTGCTGCCGGCTAAAATTAGCCGCCATCCTTGAAGTTCTTCGGGATAATCCGCTAGCAAACTGCGGAAAGCTTTAATTAGTTCAATTTGCTTTTTTGTTCCCCCAGCTTCAAATTGTCCCACAGCCAAAATTATGTTTTCTTTCGGCACTTTAACTGTTGCCATTTCCACTGGGGGATAAAGCAGAAAAGTGGGCTTTAAGTTCCAGCGTTTCTCCAACCACTTGACAGTAAATTGACTGTTGGCAATAACGAAAGTGTAATCATCGACTGCAAAGTGACGGTTGCGGAAAGTATTGGGAAAGTGGCAGAAAAATACTGAGATTGGCGACAGTGGTTGCACTTTTTCCAGTTGGTTTGCGTTGATAAAAATATCGTAGTTTTTGCTTTCTCTGGCAATTTCATCAAAGGGATTTTCCATATCCTCCACAATGATGCTGGAATCGATGCACTGCATTCCGCGTTTCTCGTAAAACGCCAAGGGCATAATTTTAATTTTGCATCCTGAAAGGTTGAGTCCGTACCACGATTCTAAGTCGGAAACAGCAACTGGTTTGTTGGCGATAAAAGTAATGTCAAATTCATTTTGTAGCAGCGAGGCGAGGGTAGCGACGTATTTTTGACCGCCACCAATAAAATGCAGCCCGTGATCGTAAATGGCGATCGACATTTTGCGATCGCCCCGAACCACCTGTAACCGAGATAAAATGCGATCGACCTTCAGGCGACTGTAAATCACCGCCAACTTTTCCGACAACTGCGGGATTACAGTTTCAATTATTTCTGGTTTCTGATAATCTAGCAGTTTTTTAATCGCTACAAATAAACTCTCGAACAGCAAATCGTACTGCTTGTTAGTAAAAAAATCTGAAGTATGAATTCCTTTGACTAATTGCAAAGGTTCGTGTTTTGCCAAATACAAAAACCGATTGCGGTTGCAGAAATACTCGGTAAGTTTGCTTCCTTTACTCGAACCCCGATACTCGTGATGGGCGATAGCTGCGGGAGTATAAAGCATTTTCCAACCGCGTTTGTGGCAGCGTTTGGCAAACTCTACATCTTCAAAATACATCACAAAATCTTCATCTATCGGGCCCACATCTTCGAGACATTCCCTGCGGAAAAGCACCGCCGCCCAACAAAGCCCTTCGACTTCCCGTTCTGTATCGTACTGTCCCGAATCTTTTTCGCCAAAGCCGACATCTTGCCAATAAAAATTAGGTAATTGCTGAATACCTGCGCTGTTAATTCGCCCGTCTTTAAACAACAATTTGCCGCTAGTCGCGCCTACTTCTTTATTAGTTTCTAGCCGTTTTACAAGAATCTCTAACCAGCGACTGTCAAGGGTAGCATCGTTATTTAGAAAGGCGATATATTGCCCTTTCGCTTCGCTGATGCCGAGGTTGAGGGCTTTAGCAAAGTTGTTGGCGGAATTGACAAAAATGCGGACTTTTGGAAATAGTTCGCGCAGGGAATTAACGGAATCGTCTTGAGAACAATTATCAATTACAATTAAATCTAGTTGCGATTCGGGATACGCAAGTTTTTGTAGAGATTTTAAGCAATCTTTCGTGTGGCGCAGACCGTTATAGTTGACTATAATTAACGAGCATATTGGCAGTGCAGTCATTCGATTTTAGATTTTAGATTTTAGATTTTAGATTGAGTAATTGAAGGATTGAAGAATTTTAGATTTTCGATTTGGGATTGAATAATTTTCGATTCAAAAATTGAATTATCGAGGAATTTTCGATTTGGAATTGGGGATTTTAGATTGAGGAATTGAATTATTTTAGATTTTTGATTGAAGCATTGAAGCATTGCTCTCGCGAATAAATCTGGGGCCTTGTGACCAAATTATTTTGGGTCATCTTTGATGCTTTATTGTTGTCGATCGAGCAATTGAGCGGTAATCTTCTCTAAAATAGCAGTATGTTGCTGCTGCACTGCTTTAATTTGCTCTATTTCAGACTGAAAAGTTGCGATCGCATTTTGTTGAGTCTCAAGCTGTGCTGTAACTTCGGGAGATCCGCTGCTGAATTCCTCTTGAATTTTTTTCTCTAGGCTTTGTTGATTTTCTTGCAATTTTTGCAATTGAATGCTCAATGTTTGAACGACGCGGGTATTAGCGAAATTGTAAATAACTTGACGTTCGAGTACGGGTCTGAGTAATTTTCGGACTATTTTTCTGACTGCAATTACTGCGGAACCCAGCCGTCTTTGGTAAGAGGTAATTGGTATGTTATAAATGTCGAAACCCGCTTTTAAAAGGGCGATGTCTTCGTCATCTTCATTTTGGGCGAGCGCACTATTTTCTGTTCCCAAAAGCGTCTGCTCAGCAATACCAATTCGCGGCTCCAAAGTTTGCCGCAATCTATCTATGATTTGTTTAGTTGGTATTTCTTCGTACTGCAAACTTTACTCTCCTTTAGATAACTTAGTATGACTTATCATGGAACAGGCATCTTAGCTGCTTGAATAATAATTGTAACTAATTGTGGAACAGGCATCTTGGCTGTTCAAGGGCGGGCAGAATGCCCACCCCACAAGAAAATTCATCTCTTGTTAAATCAGGATTATTGCTTCCGATATTGGCAATATCTCAATTTAAGCTAACTCAATTTGACTGTCATCACCAATCATAAACCGCAGAGCTTTTGGACGAGCCGGTGCATTGGTGAGTTGAGCTCGCTGCCCGATCACGCTGTCAACAATTCGCTGGTGAATGCCAACTATTTTTGCCCCTTGCAATATTACACTGTGTTCGATGTCAGCATCAATCATCGTCACGCGATCGGCAATACTGCTGTAAGGCCCAATAAAGCAATTTTCAATGCGGCAATTTTCCCCAATTACCACCGGCCCGCGAACTGTAGAATTAATGATTTCCGTTCCTTCGCCTATTTGGACTCGTCCGATAATTTGACTTTTGGCGTCTACTTTTAATTCAGTTGAAGCTACGATACGGCTATCTAAAATGATTTGGTTTGCACTCAGCAAATCGTCTTTTTTCCCCGTATCCAGCCACCAACCCTCTAAATTGCAGGCTTCTACCTGTTTTTCCTGATTCATGAGCTGTTGAATAGCGTCTGTAATTTCCAGTTCGCCGCGGGCCGAGGGTTGAATTTGATCGATCGCCTCGTGAATAGTAGGAGCAAAAAAGTAAATCCCCACCAGTGCTAAATTCGATGGCGGAACTTGTGGTTTTTCTACTAACTCCAAAACTCTTCCTTTATCATCAACTTTTGCCACACCGAAAGCAGAGGGATTGGGAACGGGACGCAGCAAAATCAGAGCGTCTAGTTTTTGCTTGTTAAAAATTTCTAAAAACGGATCTAGCTGATTCTCAATTAAGTTATCTCCCAAATACATAATAAACGGAGAATCGCCCAAAAATGGTCTAGCAACTTTCACCGCGTGAGCGAGACCCGCCGGCTGTGCTTGCAAGATATAAGTAATTTTTGCACCGAAGCGAGATCCATCTCCTGTTTTCGTCTTCACCTCTTCCCCGGTTTCGGGACTAATAATAATCCCAATATCCGTAATCCCAGCCGCCACAATTCCTTCAATTCCGTACCACAGTATCGGCTTATTTGCTACAGGAACCAATTGCTTAGCACCCGTATAGGTGAGGGGACGCAAGCGTGTTCCTTTGCCGCCAGAGAGGATGAGTGCTTTCATTGGGTGAACTTTGAGTTATCCTTTAGGGTTTGCGGTGCTGACTCGATTTGCCTGCACTTGTTCGCTCTCGTTGATTTTAAACCACCGCTACCCCGCTGGCAATAGTTGCCGTGTCTGATGATACAAATGATTTATGCCGATCGAGCTTTTATAGTCCTGGACGCATAGAGTGTCAGGAACCAGGTTTCTTCCCGAAGAAAGCACCTAAAAGCTGAGGTTTTTTGTCAATAAACCCGGTTTCTCAAGGTTGCGAGTGTGCCAGTCCAGATTTAATCGCGTACCGTTTTAATAGCGGCCGTATCGGGCAATCAATGGATTAACACTATTGTTTTGATTTGTCAACCAAGCCCACATCTGATCGCCCAGACAAAAATGCCACCATTCGTTAGGATGCTGCTGAAAACCCGCATTTATCATCGCATTTTTTAAGATTTGCCTGTTACGGTGATATTGCTGTTCTTTTGGGTGATTGCTGTTAGCAAAATAATCGGGATAAGAACGTTCTGATATTTCATCAATCGGAGAACCCATATCAATTCGCCGATTATTTTTATCCGCTAAAGTTACATCTAAAGCTGCACCTGTACTGTGAGGGGGAGGTGTCGCGCGATCGAGGCTCGGTACTGCCCAAAATTGATATACGTGTTCTATAATTACTTGGCGTTTGTCTTCGGAAACTGGAAATTCGCAGCCTTGAGCTACGGCAATTTGATTAAAAGTATAATCTACCATAAATTGTTGGACTTCCACCGGCCGATAAGCGTCAAATATCAGAATTTTCCAATTTTGATAATTTTGCTGTAGCTCAGTTTGAGCTGCGATTAAACTATCTACAACTCCTTGCCGCAAATAGTAAGGCGAATTTGCTTTGCTGTTGTGATAGGGAGCACCCAAGTTTTGATAAGGATGCGGGATTTCAAAGGCAAAATGTTCTGGTGGAATGGGGACTAAAGGTTCGCCGCATTCGTCGATCGCTATTTGCTGGTATGGTTTCATATCAAGGTGTTACCCTACTTTATGATTACTGATGAACTACCCTACTCAGTATATGCTTTTCTCTTGAGTCAGCCGCGCTGCACATAGCAAAGCAGCTAGAATATCCTCATGTTGTAAATCTTCATAGTCATCTATAATTTCTTTAGCATTCATACCAGAACTGAGTAATTCAAGAATTAACTCGACTGGATATCGGAGACTGCGAATACATGGTTTTCCGTGACAGATATTTGGATCTAGTGTGATGCACTGCCAAAGTTGGTTTTCCATATTTTAGGAGCAAATATTCAATATATCCTAACCTAAAGAGTGTAGCTTTCGATTGGTTTTTAGTAAGGACTTTAGTGCTTTCAATCTCCATCTAAAGTCCTTAAATGCCAAAAAATCCTAACTTTGGCGGTAAGCAACTACCGCATAAAACGGATCGCCGCTTCCTATTCGCAGCATTTGCATAAAACTCGGCAAGTTAGCCTTGCGAACTATTACTTCCGGCTTGCTAAATCCGGGTATATTCGCTCCTTTTACAGAATCAAAGTAACTCTTGACTAATTCTACCCGATCGCCCTCCGAACCTTCCCGCCAAGCTGCGATCGCCTTTTGATAAAACATCCGGTTGGAAAAGCTCACAATTGCTACGCCACCTGGCTTCAATATCCGGTGAATCTCGGCAAAAATCGCATCTGGCTGTTGCAAATACTGTACCGAAACGCAGTTGACAACCGCGTCAAACTCTGCATCCGGCAGCGGCAATTTGGGATTTGCGTTCAAATTCTGCACAAAATAATGATTTAGTCTGCGATTTTTTGCCAACTCCTCTTCATTCATGCCGTGCCCTTCAACATGGGCAAATTGCATCTCGTCGGGGAAGTGAGAAACCCAACTGCTCATCATATCAAAAATCCGAGTATTCGGTTTCAGCCGTTCCCGATATAAATCCGTTAGTTGCTGAATAAATCCATCGTCTACATGAGTCACAAACCGGGGATAGGAATAGAACAAATTGTCGTCGGTGTCGTCTAACTTGGTGCGTTTGTCGGCTGGAAGCAACATAAATTCTGATCGCAAACTAGATTTACCCTTTCTAGTTTAAGAAAAATTAAGAAATGTAAACACACCTCGCAGGGCGGACATCCGGCTTGCAGGGTGATGGTCAGAGTGCGATCGATAATCCTATGGAAAGCTACACATCCTCTGCAGCGCCACAGTCTGCGAGTGTACCTGCGAGTCCGCCAGGGACTTAAGTTCCTGGCTTACAGCTAAAGTCTACTTTAAGTGGACTAAACAGCAGTGGCAGTCTCGATCGAACGATCGAGCATCCCATCAGTTAAGCTTGAATTTTTTAGTCGGTTTCAACCGATTTCAGCTTTTAGCCTGGGACTTAAGTCCCAGGGGGATTCCCGGTTTTAGCATAGCTGTCGGCCTCAAAAAATCTGCTTGCGCCCCCTTGACAACACAAAAAAAATATCCTACTCTAATAATACGAACGCTAACTAATAAACCTATGGTTATTACACCCACTGTCGATCGCATAAATCTAGCTCAGTGGCACGACGTTCTCGCCCCGCACAGCCTGGGCTACCGGCTCAAACTTCTGGCACAGCTAAGCAGTCGCAGGCTGCAAGAGGTACTTGAACCCTTTGGATTGACACCTTTTCACTGGCTGGTACTGTGCTGCTTGTGGCAAGAAGACGGTTTGCCGACTTCCAGCATTGGCGACAAACTGCAACAGGTAGGCGGGACGCTGACAGGCGTGCTCGATCGCATGGAAGAAAGAGGCCTAGTCCGCCGGGAGAGAGACACCCGCGATCGCCGTATATGGCGCATTTGGCTGACAGACTCCGGCACGGAACTGCAAGAGGTATTGCCCCCGCTGGTAGCTAAAATCAGAGATCGAGCTGTCGATGGCATTTCACAGGCCGATACAGAACTGTTTTCTCAACTGATCGATATCGCCATCCTCAATCTCTCCTAAACTGACAAATCAATCTTTTGAGTGAAGTGCAGCAGCATCTACCTCCAGTACATTACAAATAACCGCAAAATACTACGCACTCTTAAAAAAAGCCGTCTTACTAAATTAAAACTACGCACCCTAAACAAACGACATCTTACTAAAGTATCAGGAGTCAAATATCATGAAAGGCACAAACGAAACCAACCCAGCAGAATTCAACGGTAACGGCAAAGCAGTCGCCTTATTAGAAAAGCCGATCGACGACACCATAGCTAAAAGCCTACCCGTAACGCCCGCCCCAGAAACAGAAATCAGCGCCCCCGCCGATGTCAAAACAGGCGCAGAAACAGAACTCCAAGCACCCCTGCCGCCTGCGGAAACGCCGAAGAAAAAAGCCCCGAAAGCGTTGATCCTAGCAGCGCTGGGCATCGGGGCGATCGCCGCAGGCAGCTTCGGCTACCACTACTGGCAATACGCCTCCATCCACCAAGAAACCGACAATGCTACAGTTGCCGGACACATCCACCAAGTCAGCAGCCGCATCAACGGTACAGTCGGCGAAGTCTTAGTACAAGACAACCAACAAGTAAAACCCGGACAACTGCTGATCAAACTCGACCCCCGCGACTACCAAGTTAAAGTCCAACAAGCCCAAGCAGCCTTAGAAAATGCCCGCCGCCAAGCCGAAGCAGCCGAAGCCAATATTTCCCTAGCCGCCCAAACCAGCCAAGGCAAAACTGCCCAAGCTCAAGGAGATATCGGCAGCGCCAACGCTGCCATTTCCACCGCCCAAGCAGCAATTAGAGAAGCGCAACAAGGCGTACCCGCGGCAGAAGCTGCGGTAGCCGAAGCCGAAGCCGGCGTACCCGCAGCGCAAGCCAAAGTCGCCCAAGCTCAAGCCGGCATTCCTCAAGCCCAAGCCAAAGTGACGGAAGCCGAAGCCGGCATTGCCGCAGCGCAAGCTCAGCTAGTACAAGCGCAAGCCAACCTCGTCAAGACGCAAGCTGATTATAAACGGTACGAAAGCTTGCAGTCTGAAGGTGCGATCGCCCGCCAGCAGCTAGACACAGCCAGAGCCGCCTACGAAGTAGCCCAAGGCCAAACCACCGCAGCCCAACAAGGAATTGCCCAAGCCAGAGCGCGCTTAGCCCAAGCCAAAGAAGGCGTAACCGAAGCCCAAGCAGCAGTAGCCCAAGCTCAAGAAGGAGTAAAACAAGCCCAAGCCCAAGTAGCCCAGGCCCAAGTTGGCGTCGCCAGCGCCCAAGCCAAAGTCGCCCTAGCCGAAGAAGGCATCAGCACCGCCCAAGCTAAACTTGCTGCGTCAAAGGGCGGATTGCAACAAGCTGAAGCTACGGGCGAACAAACTAAAGTCAGCCGATCGCAGTATGATGCTGCTAAAGCTGCGATCGGGCAATCGGAAGCCGCGGTTAAAGACGCTCAACTGCAACTTTCCTACACGAATATCACCGCTCCCGCCGCCGGACAAATCGGCCGCAAATCCGTTGAAGTCGGGCAGCGGGTGCAGCCGGGAACTCCGTTAATGGCGATCGTCAGTAACGATTTGTGGGTAGTTGCTAACTTCAAAGAAACGCAACTGGCAAACATGAAACCAGGCCAAAAAGTTGAAATCAAATTAGATGCTTTTGGTAGCCGTCAATTTGAGGGTCATCTCGATAGTTTCTCCCCTGCTTCTGGCGCTCAATTCTCCTTATTGCCTCCCGATAATGCTACGGGCAATTTCACCAAAGTTGTGCAGCGGATTCCGGTAAAAGTTGTGTTTGATGCCGAAAGCATTAAAGGCTATGAATCGCGAATTGCACCGGGGATGTCTGCTACGGTAAATGTTGAACTGAAATAAGGGAAGAACACGGATGTTGACACGGATACACGGATGAATTTAGAAGTCGGGCATTTGATTTGTTTGGGTTAAGGGCGACTAGCAGGAGAAATCCCCGACTTCTTGGAGCAGTTTGAGAAGTTTGAGCAGTCGGGGATTTTATTTGTTTCGGTTAAGAGCGAGCCCTCTTGCAATATCATCTTAGAAAGTTAGGGATATGGTAGTGAAAACAAAACCGAAATCTCGTCCACCAGCTCGAACACGGGTTGTTGCTTTGTGATGAGTGGCGATCGATTCAAATCGGAAAAAAATTATTGCCAATAAAACCACTCTATGGTAAACTAGAAGATTGTGAATATTAATCAAAAGTAAAGTAACAAGCCGGGAGAAATCAAAATGACACAGCAAACCCTGCACGGAACCAGCCGCAAAAGAAAAAGAACATCCGGTTTTCGCGCCAGAATGCGCACCGCAACTGGTCGATTGGTAATCAAAGCCCGCCGCAGCAAAGGTCGCCACCGCCTCGCAGTCTAGCACTGCCTCAAGGTTGAGAGGCCTTAACGATCGCCCTACGCCATGTTGCCCGAGACAAACCGACTCAAGCACCGAAAAGACTTCAGCGCCGTCTACCGCAAGGGAATGCGCCGTAACTCCGCTCATTTCAGCTTAAGAGCTCTGCGCAAACCAAAAAGCGCCGAACTCGCCAAACCGACAGCCGAAAAATCCTTGCAGCCCACTCGTACAGGCATTTCTATCAGCCTGAAAGTCAGCAAACGCGCTGTAGTCCGCAACCGGATTAAACGCCAGATTCGGGCAGCTTTGCGACAACTATTGCCCCGATTAAAATTCGGGTGGGATTTAGTAATTGTCGTGCGCCCGATCGCACAAGAGTGCAATTATGCAGAAATTCTGCAAGAATTAGAGCAGTTGTTGGTAGAAGCCGAGGTACTAGATGGGAATTCGAGAGGAAGTATATTATGAAGGCGGCCCCGCGCCGGGAGACTTGATCATCAACTTACTCCTTGGGCTGACAGTCGTCGGCATCCCCCTCGCCGTAGGAGCAATTGTCCGGGCTCTGTGGCTGCGGTATCGGATCACCAGCCGCCGAGTGTCTGTAACTAGCGGTTGGATGGGGGGCGATCAGACAGACGTTATCTACTCAGATATAGTCAAAATCGTCACAGTACCTCGCGGTTTCGGGACTTACGGAGACATGGTGCTGACCATGAAAAATGGCAGCCGCTTGGAACTCAGGGCTATTCCGAAATTTCGAGCAATGTATGACTACATTAACGAAAAACTGCCCGCAGCAGCTCAAAAAGCAAACGCGGCCCAAGCTAAATAACCGAACCGCTTCGCCCTCAAATCAGGGTAAAGTCAGTGCGAGTATTGGCAAACTCATTACAACAAACCGCTAGCGGGCGGTCGATCGACGGGCCATGTCCTAAGATAGAGACAAAACCCCGAAAATTGAGGCGGCTCGCGTTAAGCGGGTAAAAATAGTTCTCAACAGCAAACATAGAGCAACTAAATTAACTCAAAGCGAATGGATTTTGGTATCTCGTTTCTCTCCAACAACCTAATGCTGCCGATCCTAGATTTTTTCTACGGGATCGTGCCAAGCTACGGTTTAGCGATCGTAGCACTGACGCTGGTGATTCGCTTTGCTCTTTATCCTCTCAACGCAGGCTCTCTTCGCAATATGCGGCGCATGAAAGTAGCGCAGCCGTTGATGAAAGAGCGAGTAGATCAAATTCAAAAACTCTATAAAGACAATCCTGCCAAACAGCAGGAGGAAATGAGCAAGGTATACAAAGAATTTGGCAATCCTCTAGCAGGATGCTTCCCGTTGGTGCTGCAAATGCCAGTGCTGTTTGCACTGTTTGCAACGCTCCGGGGCTCGCCGTTTTCTGACATAAATTACAGCGTCAACGTTCAAGTTTTGCCGAAAGAACAAATCGAAACTGTTCAACCGCAAGCTTTTGCTACACCGCCCCAAAATATTTACGTCACAGGTACTTTTCATGCTCCTGTTGTGGGGGTAATTCCAGGCGGCGACAAACTCGCAGTCGGCGACACAACCAAGATTAATTTTCAAACCCCAGAGGGCAAACCTCTCAAAGTTTTAGCGGCAGAAAATAAGAGCGAAATCGACTTTGAACCCGGCTGGAAAGTCATCAAAGGCGAAGAAGTAGTCAAGGTAGATGAACAGGGCAACATCACGGCCTTAGCGCCCGGTGAAGCCACAGTTCAAGGCACAATCCCCGGATTGGCTAGTAACAAAGGATTCCTGTTTATTGAAGCTCTAGGCCGCGTTGGCGCGATCGACTCAGACGGTACAATCCACTGGGATATTTTGGTGATGATCCTGGGCTTCGGCATCAGTTTGTATATCAACCAAACTCTTTCGGGACAAGCACAAGGACCAAACGACAACCCCCAACAGGCTACAGTCAACAAACTGACGCCAGTCATATTTTCGGGGATGTTTTTGTTCTTCCCGCTGCCTGCTGGCGTGTTGATGTATATGCTGATTGCTAACATCTTCCAGACTGTTCAGGCGTTTATTTTGTCGCGAGAACCGCTACCTGAAAACCTGCAAAAAATAGTGGACGAAGCAGAGGCAAAAACCCAAAAAGAACAGGGATTAGATGCACTTCCCTTTGAGCCCAAGCGTTCTAAGAAAAAGGCTTGATTTTAACAACAATGAAAGACTCTCAAATGCAGCGCGGACAGCAATGGTTAGAAGAATTGTTACAACTGTCCGCCATTCCGTCAAAAGTTGTAGGCGAACAACAAAAAGATTGCTATTGGATGACAATCGATGACAGCAATCTGACAGCAGAACAAGTTGCAATTTTAGTCGGGCCTGACGGTAATGTAATAGATGCCATTCAGTACCTCTGCAACACGGTTCAGAATATAGGTCAGGAAGTAGAGGAGTCAATTCCTTATACAGTTGAACTCAATGGCTATCGCATCCGCCGCCAAGAGGAATTGCGATCGATGGCAGAGTACGCAGCGGATCAAGCGCGTTCGACGGGAGTTGAATTTGAACTCAAATCCCTGTCTTCGGCAGAACGCCGTCAAGTCCACAGCTTTTTGAGCGAATGTGAGGACATAGAAACTTACAGTCAAGGACAAGAACCCGATCGGCGTTTGGTAGTGCGACTGCGCTGACGCTAAAGAAGGAAGAAGGAAGAAGGAAGAAGGAAGAAGTTAAAAATTAACTATTCCTTTTGACCTTTGAATTCAAGAAGTAGGAAGGCAAAAGATTATGGAGACAATTTATATCCCTCATCTACTCACAAAAACTGAGCGGAAAGAGGTTATTGATTTTGAAGAATTTATCCCCGATTTAGAAACTCTTACTCCGGTGCGGGGACGACTGCAAGTGACTCACCAAGGGAATTATCTTGAGGTGAAGGCGAAAGCAGAAACAATTGTTACTCTCACCTGCCACAGATGCTTGAAACAATACAATCACCGTTTGGCACTCAACTCATCTGAACTAATCTGGCTCGAAGAAACAGCAAATCAGACAGATTCAAGTTCAGCAGAAATAGAAGTTGCTTTAGAAGATTTGGTGGAAAATTTGTCGCCAGGTGGCTATTTCTCTCCGGGCGATTGGGTGTACGAGCAAATGTGTTTGGAACTTCCACACAAACAGCTATGCGATGCTAAATGTCCGGGAATAAGTTTAAACGATCCAGAGACAGAAAGCTCAGAAGCTGCATCAGACAGTCGCTGGGCGTCTCTGGCAGCACTTAAACGGCAATTGCCTTCGTCGGTTGACTAATAACTAATGACTATTTTTAGCGACGAGTTTGAACTGCTGCTGCGATCGCGCTACCCCCTAATTTACATTCCCACACGGGAAGAAGAGCGCGTAGAAGTGGCGATCGCCCAATGTGCCAAAAAACAAGGTTCTCGCGCCGTCTACATCTGGGATTTTGTTGATGGCTACCAAGGCAATCCCAACGATGCTGGTTTTGGCAAGCGCAACCCGCTGCAAGCTTTGGAATTTCTGGAAAAATTGCCCGCCGCCGCCCCTGCAATCTTTATTCTGCGAGACTTTCAGCGGTTTTTGGAAGATGTCTCGATTTCCCGCAAGCTGCGGAATTTGGCGAGACTGCTCAAATCAGTACCCAAAAATATTGTCATCGTATCTCCTCTAATTTCGATCCCGGAAGACCTCAGCGAAGTGATCACAGTTTTGGAATTTCCCCTGCCTGCGGCGGCGGAAATCAAAATTGAGCTAGAAAGGCTGTTAGGGGCTACCGGACAAGCGATTGAAGGGCGTTTGCTGGACGAAACAGTGCGCTCCTGTCAAGGGCTGTCGATCGAACGAATCCGCAGAGTTTTGGCAAAGGCGATCGCCACCAGAGGCGAACTCCATCCCGACGACGCGGAACTGATTTTAGAAGAAAAGCGCCAAACAATTCGCCAAACTCAAATTCTGGATTTTTACCCAGCCCGCGAAAATATTTCCGATATCGGCGGTTTGGACAATCTCAAAGAATGGCTGCTGCGGCGCGGCGGTGCTTTTACCGAACGAGCCCGCCAATACGGTTTGCCGCATCCCAGAGGTTTGTTGTTAGTCGGAATTCAAGGAACCGGAAAATCCTTAACAGCAAAGGCGATCGCCCACCACTGGCATTTGCCTTTGCTGCGCTTGGATGTCGGGCGCTTGTTTGCCGGCTTAGTCGGAGAATCGGAATCGCGCACCAGGCAAATGATTCAGCTAGCGGAAGCTTTGGCGCCTTGCGTGCTGTGGATTGACGAGATTGACAAAGCTTTTGGGGGATTGGACGGTAAAGGGGATTCCGGGACAACCAGCCGGGTGTTCGGGACTTTTATTACTTGGTTGGCCGAAAAAACTTCACCGGTGTTTGTGGTAGCAACAGCCAACAACATCCAGTCTTTGCCGCCAGAAATGCTGAGAAAAGGCAGGTTTGACGAAATATTTTTTGTGGGTTTGCCCAGCCAGGAGGAACGGCGGGCGATTTTTGAGGTACATTTGTTGCGGTTGCGATCGCACAGCATCAAAAATTACGATGTAGAGCGCTTGGCTTACGAAACTCCCGATTTTTCAGGGGCCGAAATCGAGCAAACTTTGATTGAAGCAATGCACATTGGATTTAGCCAAAATCGAGACTTTACGACAGATGATATTTTAGAATCAGCTAGTCAGATGGTGCCTTTAGCCAGAACGGCTCAAGAACAAATTCAGTTTCTCCAAGATTGGGCCGCTGCTGGGAAAGCTCGCCTTGCTTCTAGATACGGCAGTTTGAGTCGCCGGATTCAAGGCTAAGCTTTTGAAGTCAGTAGTTAGTAGTTAGCAGCCAGTTGTCAGTTGGCAGTTACCAGATTTTACTCAACATTCAGCAGTCAACACTCAACCTTCTTCCTTCTTCCCTCTTCCCTCTTCCTTCTTCCCTCTTCCCTCTTCCTTCTTCCTTCTTCCTTCATTTGCGGTTTTATGAACAGTATATATAGCGTTTTCAAATTTTTAGTGGGTTTTCTGCTAGCGATCGTCCTGATGGCAGGTGCTAGCGTGGCGGCTGCACTTTACTTTGCCGCTAAGCTAACTACTGTGCCCGAAAAACCTGTTTTTCCCAACGACAAAACAGCAGTTCAGATTGCAGGCGCTGCGCCGCAGTCAACAGCCCAGGCTAGCCCTGTTTCTACATCTAGCGATGCCCCGTCTCCGAAACCGCTGGAACCGGGAGCTTACCGAGCGATGGTGACTCAGCCGATCGGCTTAATTCTTCGGGATACTGGTAGCCGAGACTCGAACCGCATTGGCGGTGTTGGTTACAAGGAAAAAGTCGTGGTTTTGGAAGAGTCGCCGGATAAAGAGTGGCAGCGAATTCGGGTTGAGGATGGCAATCGCGAAGGTTGGGTCAAGGGCGGCAATACTGAAAAAGTTGAGGGCGAATAGGACTTAGAAAAAAAATATACTCCTGTCATTGTGAGGGCAGCGAAGCAATTGCAATGTGAAGATTGTTCACTAACGCCGGGTTTTTTCCTGTCTCTAGTTGCCAATAGCTCGCTACACATTTATGCCAATAAGTCAAGTTAAATTTATTTACGATATTTAGGATTGCAGTTTGAGGCACACAGACTGTGGGTGCGATCGCCTCTGCAAAATCCTGAATTTTCCATAAAAGCCCAGCGGACAAAAGGTTTTAAGAGCTAAAAATCAACAGAAAAACTCTAAAATACATAATATTAACTTATGTTATTAATGAGAGTATGTTAAGAAAATTAGCAAAATTTTAAGGTTAGTTGCAAAACGCAGGCTGTTGTCACCCCAGCAGAGGCAAGAATGGTAGCTTTGATCGCATAGATGTAAGTTTTCAGCTTAACAGCTACCAACAATAAAAAATATGTACGACAAACGTCCGGATCGAGATTTGGCTAGTGCTGCTGTAACTGCGGCTTTGGGAGCTGGGGTCGTTACCTCTTTTGCGGTGAGCAGAGGGCAAAACCCGCTGGTAGCCATCGGCATTACTGTTTTTGCAGCGGGAGTAGCTGTACTTTGCGATCGGTTCGGCTTAATTTAAGTTAATGTCCCATTTTTACGAACAGTTAACCAATAAAATCCCCGCCCTATTTGCAACTAGCAAAGGTGGGGATTTTTATTGGCTCCTTTTTCAGTCAATCAGCGGTACTTTCCTAGACGCACTCGCCACATCAAAAAACGGGTTTCTTAACAAAAAACCTGCACTTTCAGCCTTTTTCCCAGACAACAAATTAAGGTGATGACAGCCTGCGCGCAAGTCTTGTGGTAATTTCAGCGGCAGCCAGATAAAATATTAGCCAGCACTACCCCAAAACTTATAGTCTTTTGACCTCAAAGGCTAAGACTATGCCTGCAAACTTTTTTCCTAACACTCGCGTCTCTGTAAATCGCGATGCTATCTTAGTTGTTACCTGTAATTATTTTTGAAGGTAAAAATTTTTCAAATACGGGTGCTTCGTGCAAACAGGTAAAACTTAGCCTTGATAGATCCACAGCAGCCCAAAGCTCAGCTTGAGTTTGCTCGTAAACCCCACCCACAATTTCACATTCACAGTAAAAAGTTATGGAATCCCTCGCCTACCTCGAACTTGCTCTTGTTTGCGAAGCACCCGCAGAGCCGAAAATTTTTGATGGGCCCAAGTGGCAAAACCTATCGAGTCAGACTTATGTCCGTTTGCTGTCTTTGGCTTTGATGCTGTCGGTTTTGAGTGCAGCCGGTGCGGCTTTTGCTCAAATAGATCCGGGATATCCAAATTTGCGAGCGGTTCAAGACAGGTTGCGGGATCTCGGATATTTTCCCAGATCTTCGACAGGTCAACTCGGCCCGGTTACTAAACAAGCTCTGACTAATTTTCAGCGAGACTATCAACTGTCGCTGACTGGCAGGCCCGATCGAGCTACGGTGATAGCACTCAACAGTTTTGCCGGGGATGACGATCGACCTTTTAAAACTATTTATACAAATTATCGGGAGCTGCGTTTTGGAGACACGGGTGCAGATGTTTCGGCTCTCCAGCGCAGGCTGAAGCAGCTAGGCTACTTCAGCACGCATCCCACAGGGAGCTTTCGCGAAGTTACTCTAAATGCCGTTAGATACTTCCAGCGAATTAATCGACTGCGGGTGACTGGAGTTGCCGACAGGCAAACTTTAGGTTTGCTGTTTGGTTCCACCCGGCCGGTTCCCCCCGTTACGCTGCCGGGGGATATTTCGGGAAATGGCGGTTGCAAGGGGCTGCGGTTCGGGGACAGAGGGGCGACGGTAGACTTGATCCAGCGACAGCTAAAAGCTTTGGGCTATTTTGAAGGCGGCGTTGACGGCAAGTTTCGCGAACGCACTCTCTACGCTGTGACTCGTTTTCAGCAAGATTACAATCTGGTTTCTGACGGCTGCGCTGACACGGCTACTTTGACAGCTATCGATTTCCAGATGAGGCAAGCTGAAATTACCTCATGGACTGAGGAAGATGACCCACAGAGTAATGCCGAAGATTTTCTGGAGTTGGGCGATAGAGGCAGACAAGTAGAATTTGTGCAGCGGCGGCTGCAAGAATTGGGTTATTACAGGAGCCAGATTCACGGTTGGTTCGATAGACCAACTCAGGCAGCTTTGATCCGCTTTCAGAGGGATAGCGGGCTGTTCGGTACTGGAAGGGTCGATCGCAGCACTCGATCGGCTTTGCGGCAAGGCAACAGGCAGGCCGCAGCGCCTGTGCCACAAATCACTGCTGGTCTGCGACGGGGTGATACTGGGCCTGCTGTCCGACAACTTCAGTCTGCGCTCAGAAGTCGCGGCAAAAACCCCGGCCCGGTGAACGGAGTATTTGGAGCCGAGACCGAATTTGCGGTGCTGTCGTTTCAGCAGGAACGCAATTTGTCACCGGCGACGGGTATTGCCACTCCGGCGACTTTGGCTGCGCTCCAAAATGGATTACCTGGGCGGGTGGCTGTTCGTGCTGTTCCAATTAGCAGCACTTTTAACTCTCGATCGAGCATTCAGCAATTACAAAGGCGGTTGCAAGACCTCGGCTTTTACACAGGCTCGATCAGCGGAGTTTTCGATGCTTCGACGAGAGACGCCCTCGATCGAGCTCAGCGCAGTTACGGGGTCAGCAGCGACGATTTGTTGAGCCAAACTTTTTAGCCCCAGGCTTGCGGACGCTACATCAAATAAATCGGGTTTCTCGTTTCCGACTCATTCCTGAAATGATGTATTTTTCTTAAGAAACCCGGTTTCTGCGTAACTGCGATCGCACTTGCGCCGAAGAGTTTTGTTAAAAAAGGTAACAAGCCGTACTTGAAATGCGAAAATAGTGCATTGTCACTCGATTAAATCCGCGGCGCTGCTGCCGTGCTGGGCGATCGACCTCGGACAAGACCAATTGCTGGAAACCAAAGACGGCCATCCCATCCGCAAAGCTTCGTGACACACCGTATGAATGGTTAGCTGGCAGTCTAGCAGGTGCAACCCAGACTTTTCAGCTTGCTTCAGGCCAATTTTTAAAATCGAATCGTTGTTAAATTCGATCGTTCTGTTGCACTGAACGCAGACTAGGTGGTGGTGGTGATGCGGGTAAGGCTGGTTTATTTCATAGTGTTTGTGACCTTCTGCTAGTTCGAGTTCGCGTAGCAGGCTCATCCTTGCCATTAACTTTAAAGTTCGGTAAATGGTGGATAAGCTAATGTTTTCTCCGCGATTTTTTAACAAAGTGTACAAATCCTCAGCACTCAGGTGATTGCCTTTGGGGAGGTTCTGAAACACGTGCAAGATGGTTTCCCGTTGGGGAGTCATCCGCCAGCCTTTGTCATTGAGTTCGGATTTGAATGAGGACGCGGTATAAAGTGCCATAGTGACCCTCTCAAGAAAGTCTGCCTATTGACAATAATACACAACGATCGAGATATTTTGCAAATATCGCAGCTTATTGAAAAAAGATTGATGAAAAAAATTGATTTTTGATATTTTTTGACTTTTAACAAGCTTTATGACTTGCTGCAGAGGACAGAGAAGTTGTTTAGAAGTAAATATTGTTACTTCTGCCTCATGCCTCATGCCTTCTGCACAAGTGCCAAATGCCTCGCTCCCTGATTAATCGCGCTGACTGGCCAGCCAAATTTAAGTCAGAGACTCCAGATAGTCGCGGACGCGGTTGCGGCGCTTGGGTTGGCGGAGTTTTTGCAAAGCTTTAGCTTCAATTTGGCGGACTCGCTCGCGGGACAAGTCGAGAGCACGACCGATTTCTGCCAGCGAATAGGGGTGTCCGTCACCCAAACCAAACCGCATCAGAATTACATCTCGCTCGCGGCTGGTCAAATCTGCCAGCAGTTGCTGCAAGTCGCGGTGCAGAGCTTCTCGCATCAGCATTTCTTCTGGCGATACGCAGTCGGTTTCGAGCAAGTCGCCCAACTCTGTATCTTTTTCGTTGCCCACTTTAGTTTCAAGAGAAACAGACCGGGGGACTCGCAGTAAAACTTCTCGGACTTGGGGCGCCGTCATGTCCAACTCGACAGCGATGTCTTCGATCGTAGCTGTCCGACCTTTTTCTTGAGAAATTTTGCGCTGGGCTTTTTTGATTTTGTTAAGTTTTTCGGTGATGTGGACGGGGAGGCGAATGGTGCGGCTTTGAGTGGCGATAGCCCGCGTAATTCCCTGCCGAATCCACCAGTAGGCATAGGTGCTAAACCGGTAGCCCCGCGTCGGATCAAACTTTTCTACCGCTCGCTCCAGTCCTAGAGTACCTTCTTGTATTAAATCGAGCAATTCTAAACCGCGATTTTGATATTTTTTCGCCACCGAAACCACTAGGCGCAGGTTCGCCTTAATCATGTGGTCTTTAGCTTCGACGCCTTCAGCTTGAATTCTTTCGATCGCCTCGACCGTCATCTCGGCTAACTCTGCCCAGTGGCGCTTGCCTTCGGACATAATTCGCTTGAGTTCTGGCACGTCACTGACGCCGGCGGTTAAGGCCCAGCGTTCCAGGGAAGGTTTATGTCCTAGCTGTGCGGCCAAGCGATCGCGCACCTCAATTAAATGCACGAAGCGCCCAATTAGCCCTTCTTCCTGAGAGGCGACCGTGTTGCGTAATTCCAGCAATTTGATATAGCGCTGAACTTTTTGAGCTTCCGAGACTTCTTCGTCTCTACCCAAGAGACGAACCCGACCTATTTCTTGGAGGTACAGGCGCACTAAATCTGTAGTGCGACGGCTGGCATTTTTTTGCAATTTGGCTGCTGGGTCTGCATCTTCTGTCTCTGCTGGGTATTGGTCGAGCAGTTCGTCTCCAGCTTCTTCAGCATCTTCATCCAACACATCACCTTGCAAGGGATTGACTCGCAGTTGTTCGTCGAATTCAGCTTCAGCGTAAAAAGAGGTGGCTGGCATAGTGATTTTCTCAGTTGCTCCGGGTGAAAAGATGCTACGCTTAGCGGCTATTTATAATTATGATGCCCACTTTGTTAAGACGAAGCATCACCGCTTTGTGTTTCTTTACTAACTTTCCTGACTTTTCTGCTGTTGTTCGATCGAACTTTTGCTGCCCCACTTGTTTTACCAAGATTCTGGAAAACGCTAAGAACTTTCTGATGTAACAGGTTGAAGGCCCGAAAAGTATGTTGTACTTCTTTGTTTATGTAGCTAGTATAGATAGTGACTGGCTAGAAACAAGTGACGTTAGTCAGAAGTTAAGTTAATCTTCATCACCGATAACCTGGTTCCCGATCACTTCGGAAAATTAGCCATTTTTTTAATAAAACTTTATATAACTCGGCGCTCTTGATTAAATACCCAGCAGTGAGCGCAGAAGTTTAATCCACTACAGTATATGAGCTTCTGAGTTGGTACAGTCCGCATTACCGAGTTATTGGCTGACTCAAAAACCGGGTTTCTTCCTCAAACTTCTAGGTTTTAATCTAGAAGTTTGAGGGAGAAACCCGGTTTCTCAATGTCTTTTGCGTAAGTCGCGACTTTGAGGAGGCGATCGGCTGATAATTTTTTGCTGTGCGCTGCTGCTTCCGGGTTAACATCACCCAAGAACGCCAGCATCAAAAACCTGTTTTTTTGCACGCGGCCTGCAACAACGCTCAACTTAAAATTGCTAAGTAGGCCAGAGGAAAAAAAACCATAGTATTTTGTAGAGGCGGGTTTAGTTAAGATCCCAAATACCAGGGAGTAGATGGCTGCAAAACCCTGCAATTAAAATTGCTAAGTAGGGCAGCGGAAAAAAACCATAGTATTTTGTAGAGGCGGGTTTAGTTAAGATCCCAAATACCAGGGAGTAGACGGCTGCAAAACCTGCCCTCCCTATGTAATGTTAATTTGTAGCCACCTACTTAGCGCGGGTAAAGTTTCATCAGTTCCCTCACCTGTTCGGCGTGATACGAACTGCGAGTTAAGGGAGAAGCGACAACTTGCAAGAATCCCAAAGATTCGCCAAACTTTCTCCAAGCATCAAACTGTTCTGGAGGCACAAAGTTTTCTACGTTCAAGTGCTTTTGAGTCGGTTGCAGGTACTGTCCAACTGTTAGAATATCGCAGCCGACAGCCCGCAAGTCTTCCATCGCCTCCCGAATTTCGGCGTCTGTTTCTCCGAGCCCCACCATGATGCCGGATTTGGTGTAAACCCCAGGTGCGAGTTCGCGGCTTCGCTGCAATAGTTCCAAGGTGCGATCGTACTTTCCTTGCGGCCGCACCTTGCGGTAAAGTCGCTTTACGGTTTCGGTATTGTGGTTGAGTACCTCTGGCCGGGCTGCGAGAATGATTTCTAAAGCCTGCCAGTTGCCGCACAAGTCGGGAATCAAAACTTCTATAGTTGTATCGGGCATCGCACAGCGCACTGCTTGAATGCACTCGACAAACTGAGACGCGCCCCCATCCGGCAAATCGTCCCGGTTGACAGAGGTAATCACGACGTGGTTGAGTTTGAGCCGCTGCACCGCTTGCGCCAATCTTTGGGGTTCTGTGGGATCTAAAGGTTGGGGCTTTTTCTCAAAATCGATGTCGCAGTAAGGACAGGCGCGGGTACAAGCCGGGCCCATAATCAAAAATGTGGCCGTACCTGCGTTGAAGCATTCGCCGATGTTCGGACACGAAGCCTCTTCGCAAACCGTATTCAGGGCTAAATCGCGCAAAATTTCTTTGACGTTGCCGACGCGCTCCCACTGGGGGGCTTTAACTCGCAACCACTGGGGCTTAACTGTCACGTCTGTCTCCGCCTGAGTAGTATTTTACAAATCATTATATACGAGCTTGGTAAATTTTAACTTGAATGTGATAAGCTTAAAATCTAGTGACTAATTTCGGGATGTAGCGCAGCTTGGTAGCGCACCTCGTTCGGGACGAGGGGGTCGCAGGTTCAAATCCTGTCATCCCGATTATAAAATCAAATTGGATATGCCCCAGCAAGTGAGCGTGTTTTGGGCGATCGTCCGGGTGTGTATATTTGTCGTACGCATAAATTAGTCGATGGGGCGATCGAGCGTGTTAATTTGCATTTGCTAAAAAATCAACTGTAGCGACGGTTTTGGCAGATGGAATTAGAGAATAAGGCGTAAAGAATCAGAGCAGCAATAGAGAGTAGAGAGCAAGTCTTTGCGTTCTCACTCTGTGAGGGTTTGGGACTGTGTTTAATATAAGACGTACTTGCTCAATGCTGAGAAATTTTGCTAAGGTTTGAAACCGAAGGCAAGTATACATACTGCAATAATTCTTAAATACAATTTTATTAAATTTTACATCTTCAGATACATGTATTAATAGATGAATGAGCTTATAATAAGATTTAATTGCTAGCTGTTCTCAAATTAACCCACAAACCGGAGGATATTCCAATGCAAAAAAGTGGCAAAGCCTTCGGCTCCTGCTCTAGCTGCGAAACACTACCCGCCAAAATAGAGGGAAGGGGAGGTCTATACCTGTGGTTTCCAGTATCGCACACCCTGAATAAAGTTATTTCTGCACTGACCAAGGCTCAACTTGAATTTCGGCTGTTAGAAGAGAGCAAGTGTTTGTACGTTATGCTTGAGGGAATAGCCAAAGAAAAGTTTAGCGCCCTAGCATCATCGGCGCTGACAACTCAAGAGTTGAAAAAGACAAAAGTTTTGTGGATGCGCGAAGTTGAACAGCCAAAACTTAGCGATTTTTATCGCAGCACTTCATTAGACTCTTTTATTGATTTTAGTAACTCTGATTGGCTGTTAGATTTATTGTCCGAAGAACGCATTACTACACATTTTCAGCCCATTGTTTATACCTCAGATACTTCTAAAATTTTTGCCCACGAAGCGCTGCTCCGAGGAATTGACGAGCAAGGAAACTTAATTTATCCGGGTCGGATTTTTGCCCAAGCAGAATCAGCAGGCCTAATTTTTCAACTAGATGTTTTAGCCCGGACTCGCGCTATCCGCGAAGCACATATTTACGATATCAAAGAACTACTTTTTATTAATTTTTCTCCCACTTCAGTTTACGATCCCGCTACGTGCCTGCGAAGAACCGTACAGGCTATTGATGAATCGGGAATTCCTCACAGCAATATTGTTTTTGAAGTAGCGGAATCTCAGCATCCTCCTGATATCGATCACTTGATTAATATTCTGAGTTTTTACCGAGAGGCGGGATTTTTAATTGCTTTGGACGATTTTGGCAGCGGTTCTTCTAATTTAAATTTGATGCACCAACTGCGTCCAGATTTTATTAAGTTGGATATGCAATTGATTCGCAACGTCCATCAAGATTATTATAAGGCGCTCATTACGGAAAAGATGTTAGAAATTGCCGCTCAATTAGAAATTAAAACTGTTGCTGAAGGTGTGGAAACTTTGGAGGAGTTTGAGTGGGTGCGGGAACGGGGAGCAACTTTTGTTCAAGGTTATTTGATTGCTAAGCCGACTTCTCCGCCGATCGCAGTTACCAGCTATATTGGTCCTGAACCAATACCTATGTCTGCTTAAATGGTTTTCAGTGGCAATTTGGCGCCACATTTGATTGTTTCCAGGCTCTGCCTGGGGACGCATATCTGGAGGCTCTGCCTCCATTAAAATGAGACAAGAGTTTGGAGGCAGAGCCTCCCGATCTTCATTACCAGGCTTTGCCTGGTAACGAGAATAACTAGCACTTTAAACGCTCAAATTGCGCCGCAGAAAGCTTTCTAGGGATTCCATTCTCATGCCGTAGATTGATTCCAAGTTTTGCACTTGTTCCGGAGTGCAGAAATACTCGTTACCCAGCAATACCCGCAAAGTTCCTAAGTCTTTTTGAGCTTGAGGATTCAATAAACCCAAGGCATTTCTCAAGCCGTCAAACACAACCAGCGGCGGGTTGATTACCATCGGTTCGCGATTGAATAAGCGTCCAAAAATGCGGGGAATGTCGTCTCTTGTCAGAACATCCGGGCCACCGACTCGCAGAATTTGGTTGCGGGCGCCTTCGACTGTTGGCGAGTCTGCGGCAATCTTTGCTAAGTCGTCGGTACTGACAACAGAGGTGCGGTTTTTGCCGTCGCCAATCAGCAGGTAAAGTCCGGTTTCTCGAAATCTTGCTGCTAGCGGTAACAAGCTGGAAGCAAAACCTGCTGGCCGCAAGATTGTATAATTCAAGCCGCTGTTTTGCAGGTATTTTTCTACTTCTCGCTTGGCTTTAAATACTGCGGAATCTTCGTATCCTCGATCGACTCCCAGTACCGAAACAAAGACAAAGTGCTGCACTCCTGCTTCTTTGGCGCAGTCGATCAATTCTATGTTAGCGCGGTAGTGTACTGCTTGAACGTCGCCGCCGGTGCCGTGGCTGCTGATGATGTACTGCACTCCTTGGCAGGCTTTTTTAATATCTTTGTCTTGTTTTAAGTCGCCGATAAAAATCTCGGCGCCTCGGTTTTCTAGTTCTGAGTAGCGAGATGCGAGGCGAACGAATGCGCGGACAGGCTTCTCTTGCTGTGTGATTTCTCGTACAATTCGGCGGCCTAGTGCGCCTGTTGCTCCGGTTACTAAGAACATGATTTTTAGTTGTTGGTTGTTACTTACATCTTGCACGTTTCTCAAGAACAGGCATCTTGCCTGTTCCACACAAACTGAATTTTATTGTGGGGTGGGCATCCTGCCCGCCCGTAAAATCCTTATTGAGAATGGTGCAATATCTCAGTTGCTATTAACCTTATAACTTATAAATCAAATTTCGACAATTACGGGGGCGTGGTCGCTGGGTTTAATTAATTTTCTGGGAGCAATGTCTATTGTACAGTTTTTTGCTTGTTCGTACAGGGGAAAGCTGAGATAATGGTGGTCTATTCTCCAGCCGTTGTTGCGCGGAAATGCGGCGGCGCGGTAGTCCCACCAGCTATAATGGCCGCCTTCTGATGTGAATTTGCGAAAGGGGTCGTTTAATCCTAATTCTATGATTTCTGTTAGTGCGAGGCGCTCGGGAACAGATAAGCCGACGGAGTTGGCATTGGCTTTGGGATTGTGGATATCTCGATCGTCCGGGACGATGTTGAAGTCGCCGCAAATGCACAATTTAGGGGATTTGTCTAGTGCTATTTTGAGGTATTCTTGCAGGAGTTTGAGCCACTTTAGTTTGTACTCATATTTCTCGCTGCCGACTTCGGAACCGTTGGGAACGTATACGCAAATAATGCAAATATCGTCGATTATTCCGGCGATTAGGCGTTTTTGTTCGTCAAAAATACCTGCCGTTTCGTCGCCGAGAATTGGGGCAAATCCGCTGCTGATTTGCTTTAGGGGCGAACTGCTGAGAATGGCGACGCCGTTGTAGGATTTTTGACCGGAAATGTAGCAGTTGTAGCCGAGGTTGATGAAGGGTTCTAGGGGGAAGTCTTTGTCGGTAACTTTAGTTTCTTGGAGGCAGATAACCTCTGGGGAGTTTGCTTGCAACCAGCTAGTAACGTGTTCTATGCGGGTGCGAATTGAGTTGACGTTCCAGGTAGCGATTTTCATTTTTTGTGTGTTATATACTCTCTGATTACTGGCCCGATCGTAAAGTGCGATCGCCCGTTTTGTTTGACTGTTTCAACTAATGACCGTCGTCCTAAAGATTGCATGACTTTCAAGAGTTCTGGCGGTGATAGTTGCAGGTTTTCTGGTATTTTTGAGATGTCGGCTGGTTCGGGGGTATTGGCTAGCCATGCGATCGCCTGTTGTTCGGATGCGGTTAGGCGATCGAAATGCTGGTGCAGGAGTGATTCTAAGTCTCCTAAGAATAGGGTATCATAGGAGAGGAATTCGGAAACGCTACCGCCGAATAAGTCTTGAATCAATGTGGCAACTATATTTAACCATAAGGGATTGCCTCGGTAAAGGTCGATCAGTTCTGACCATTTCTCGGGTTCTGCTAAACCTTTTTCTGTGAATATTTCTTGTGCTTCCGGGCCTAAACCGTTGAGTTGCAGAGATTTGCAGTGGCGGTTTTCGCCTTCTAAGGCGGCGATTTCTCTGGGTTTTTCCCAACTCAGGAGGATGAGGCAACTGTTGTGGGATGATTCTGTTATTTGTTTGAAGAATGCGCCGTAATTTTCATATCCAGGTTGGTAATTTCCTGCGAGTTGTTGCCTGCTGAAAATGGTTTGGATATCATCGAGGATGATGAGACAGCGGTGCGATCGCAAATATTCTAGTAGGGGCAATCCCCCCGTGGTTGCCCTTTTTTCTGGATAGGGGGCGGGCACGGGGGCACCGCCCCTACAGAATTTAATTAAGTCGGTTTGGAGCGATGCCAGGGGTGGAGAGTTGTGGAGACTTCGCCAAATGATGCGATCGAATTCGTGTTGAATTTGTGGGATTAGTTGGAGTGTAAGGGCGGTTTTGCCAATACCGGATCAGCCTAAGATGGTGATGAGGCGGGTGCGGCCCAAAATCCAGTTTTCGAGGGTGGTGAGCTCGGATGTGTGTGAACAATTTGAGAACCAAAGGCAAAAAATGATACAAGAGTGCTATGCAAAAGGTGGTGATAGTCTAATTTGTGATCGATAAGGTACTGGTAAAGCTGATTGCGATTATTTTCATTTTAGATGTTATTATCTCAATAGCGTAAAGCTAACTGAACTAATTTGGGGAATTATAAACTAATTGTAGTATGGAAAACTACCCTCTCTTTAGGGAAATTAGTTGCATGGAGACAGAATAGAAAATGGTAGTCCTGTAGAATACTAAGGGGAATACAAGATGGCTAGAGATATAGAAGCAATACGAACTAAATACAATGGAGTGATATTCAGATCCAGGTTGGAGGCTCAATGGGCTGTCTTCTGGGATGAGCTAGGAGTGAAATGGGAGTACGAACCACAGACATTTAAGTTTTCAGATGGAAAGCAATATATACCTGATTTTTGGATAGTTGATTTAGCTTTATGGGTCGAGATTAAGCCTAATTCAAAAATTGCACACGAAGAGGAAGCAAAATCGAAATGTTCACAATTAGCTTATGAAACTGGCGATCTAGTATACTTAGACCAGGGTGGATTCGCTTGGCCTATTTCTGAAGACTGGGCATACTCAAATGCATTTGTTGCAGGGGGGGCCGAGGTATACTCAGTTCTTTTTTTCTATATCACAGAGCCTGTTCAAGGAGATTTTATATATCACTCAGAAAACCATTATTGGGCTACCTGCCGTGAATGCGGAAAATTAGGGATTGCCAAACCACTACGAGAAGGTTACAGTATTAATTATATTTTTTCATGTGAGTGTTACACCCATCATCTTTCGCTAGATAGCAATTCTGAAATACTAATGGAAGCATACGATAAAGCATTAAGATATTGGAGCTAAAAAAAATCACAAGTTCCTATCATAGCTATATATATAAATTTCTCACTGTTAAAGCTAACCTGATGATTATTTAATCAAAAAACTGTTTTTATGGAAAGGCGATCGCCCTTACATCCCAATTTGTCAAAAAGCGCGATCGCCCTTACATCCCAACTTGTCCAAAAGCGCGTGAAGCGCAGCTATCCCGTAGGGAATCGCCCTTATATTATTTAGAGAAAAAACGACCGGAATAATATTTTTTCATCGATTCTTGAGAAATAATCCCATGACAAGATTCGTCTCTCGGCAAATCCCCTCTCGCTTCTAGCCAAGGCATTTCACTGCAAATCATTCGTTCCAAAGTTTCATCATCATACTCAAAATATGCCTCAGCAACTTCTTCGATAAATTGCCCAATTTTTTGGGGAAGTTTCGGTTGTTCGATTTTCTCTGTAATTGGTTCCCAACTAAATTGGCATTGATACTTTTCTAATAAATCAGGAATAACTGGCCCGTGAATCCAGGCTTGAAAATCTGCATCAAATAGTGGCTTGCCGTAAACTCCTAAATGCCAAGCTTGAGCGTAATACACGAGTTTTTGTAGCTTGTAGACATTGATTTCTACATGAGTTTGCGAGGCTAACCAAATGAAAGCATTTGCAATATCTCGATCGCTCAATTTGTCCGAATTAGCTGGAACCGCAACAACTTTCAGTTGACCTTCGCCTATCTGTTCCAATAGTTCAGAAACTGACAAGTTAAATTCTCCGGCAATTTGCTCAACTTTTTGCCAGACTGGAGAACTTACATTTATTTGATATTCAGTTGTTATTGAGGTAGCTTGAGTCATGGCAGTTCTTAGAGCTGACTTAAATAATTGTAGCAAACAGTGCCGAATAATGACCTAATAGCGATCGCCCTTACATCCCAAATTGTCAAAAAGCGCGTGAAGCGCAGCTATCCCGTAGGGAGTCGCCCCTACATGAATTATTCAAACTAACTCTGACACACTCAGCCGCCCTTCTACGGGTTCATACTCATCCTCTAAAAGCCAATACTGCGCCTCATCATAACTCTGACTAGAAAACACAACTTTATAACCCTCAGCCGGATCGTATATCCGACAATTTCCCTCAGCGTCACTTAGTAACAAAAGTAGATAAGGCGGTGAAAGATTTGGATCGATCCATACCTCTGTAAATTCCCAGTTATTCTTCACTAAATCGGCTTCGAGGCGTAACGTGGTATCGGTTTTCTGCATCAACTTTTATCTCTCCGTAGTAAAGTAAAAGACGGCTACCATCCGGGTCAACTCTATAACCAATTGATTCAGCAAAAAACATACCATAACGATCGTATCCCCGAATCGTACCTGTAAATTCTCCATCTTCTATTATGGCTTGAGCTACCTGATTCATAGTAGCCTCATCGTTAAAAATATGAGCAGCACGTCCTTTATTAAGCAGTCTTCTCATTTGTGGCGTCTCTGGCAAGTGTTTAGCAATGTGCCTGCTGTCAAGGGTGATTTGGCGATTAATTCCACTCATTAATTAATTACTGAGCATACAAGTATGATTAAATCATGCGATCGCCCTTACATCCCAATTTGTCAAAAAGCGCGGCGATTAAAGGGCGATCGGATATAACCCTCAACAAGACGGGGATGGAGGACACGGCAATGCCGTGTCCCTACCCCAAAATAATCCATCGCACTTTCAGGATGTAACCATCGCCAGATTAACAGTAGGGAAACGGCACAGCCGTGTCCTGATTTCGGCTACTCTTAGATATTGCAACTCATATCCCCAGATAATTGACTGAAACGCGCATTTTCTCGGTAGTCAACCGGACAGTCAATCACGCAAGGAACATCTTGAGCAAGGGCTTCTTTGAGGATGGGAATTAAATCAGTTGCAGATTCAACTCGATAGCCTTTTAAGCCCATACTTTCGGCAAATTTCACAAAGTCGGGATTGCCAAATTTGATGAAATCTGAATGACCAAAATAATCTTGCTGCTTCCATTCAATTAAGCCGTAACCGCCGTCATTAAAGATGAGTGTCACAAAATTAGTACCGACTCGCAAAGCAGTTTCTAATTCTTGGCAATTCATCATAAAGCCACCGTCTCCGGTGGCTGCTACTACTTTGCGATCGGGATAAACGAGTTTTGCAGCCACCGCACCCGGAATCGCAATTCCCATCGCCGCAAATCCGTTGGAAATCAAACAGGTATTCGGGCGATCGCAATGATAGTGCCGCGCGATCCACATTTTGTGAGCTCCCACATCAGATATAAGAATATCTTCCGGGCCCAAGACTTGCCGCAAATCGTAAATGAGTTTTTGCGGCTTGATCGGGAAACCGTCGTCGGCTGCATATTGTTCGTACCCAGCGCGAATATCCGCCCGCAATTGCTTAGCAAAAGGGTCTATTTTCTCCATGCGATCGGCACGCTGCAAAATTTCATTGAGGGAATCAGAAATATCCCCCACAACTTCTACCATAGGAATATAACTGCTGTCTATTTCTGCTGGCAGAGCTCCTATGTGAATAATCGGAATTTTACCGTCTGGATTCCACTTCTTCGGGGAATATTCAATCAAATCGTACCCAACAGCAATCACTAAATCCGTTTCTTCAAAAGCACAGCTAATGTAATCTCGTTTTTGCAATCCCGTCGTCCAAAGTGCCAAAGGATGAGTGTAAGGAATTACGCCTTTGCCCATGAAAGTATTAGCTACGGGAATATTCAATCGAGTAGCAAATTGTGTCAAAGCATCGCTGGCATTCGCGCGGATAGCGCCATTTCCTACTAATAGCAGAGGACTTTTTGCCTTGGAAATTGCCACAGCGGCTTTATTCAGGCTTTGGTAAGCGCCAAATGTTTTTTCGCGATTGTCTTTGGTTAGCGGATTTCCTTCGACAGCCATTGCTGCGATGTTTTCTGGCAAGTCAATGTGAACTGCTCCCGGCTTTTCACTTTGAGCTACTTTAAAGGCTTTGCGGACGATTTCTGGCGTCGTGCTGGGTCGGACAATTTGAGCGTTCCACTTAGTAACTGGCGCAAACATGGCAACCAAATCTAAATATTGGTGCGATTCTATGTGCATTCTGTCTGTGCCGACTTGTCCGGTAATTGCTACTAAAGGAGCGCCGTCTAAGTTAGCATCAGCAACTCCTGTCATTAAGTTAGTTGCGCCCGGCCCCAAGGTGGACAAACAAACGCCTGCTTTGCCGGTGAGGCGGCCGTAAACGTCGGCCATGAAGGCTGCGCCTTGTTCGTGGCGAGTAGTAATAAATTTAATTGAAGAGTTTCTCAGGGCTTCTAGAACTTCTAAATTTTCTTCTCCGGGAAGTCCGAAGACGTATTCTACGCCTTCGTTTTCTAAACATTTTACCAGTAGTTGAGCTGTGTTCATTTCCGTTTTTTCCTCTGTAAGTATGGATTTTTTGTCTTGGTTAAATGCTCGTAAAAATACTCGGTTAGTTTTTATTAACCGCAGATTAACGTAGACTAATTAATATTTTTACGAGCATAGTATCGACTTTTACTTATTTTACCCACACTGTTTTAATGTTGACAAATTCGTGCATTCCTTGGATGCTCAATTCGCGTCCGTAACCGGAGCGTTTGATGCCACCAAAGGGTAATCTGGGGTCTGATTTTACTAAGCCGTTGATGAATACGGCGCCTGCTTCTAGTTCGGAAATAAACCGATCACTCTCTGAGTTTACTGTAGTCCAAGCCGTCGCACCCAAGCCAAAAGATGTGCTGTTTGCGAGTTCGATCGCCTCATCGATGTCTGCAACCCGGAATACTAAAGCTACGGGGCCAAAAAACTCTTCTTGACGGGCAGCGGCATCCGGGGGAATATCTGCCAGAATAGTTGGCAAGTAGAAATTGCCGACATTCTCTGACAATGGGCGGCCGCCTGTCAGAAGTTTTGCTCCCGATTGGATGCAAGTTTGCACTTGATTGTCCAAGTCTTTGAGGATTGCGGGAGTAGCTAAAGGGCCGATATCGGTTTCGGGCAAAATCGGATCGCCTACTTTTAATTGCTCGATTTTTTCGACAAATCCTTTGATGAATTCGTCGGCGATATCTTCTGCTAAAATAAAGCGTTTGGCGGCGATGCAAGATTGACCGTTATTCAGCATCCGGGAGGTCACAGCAGTTGATAAAGCTGCTGCTAAATCAGCACTGGACATCACGATAAAAGGGTCGCTTCCTCCTAATTCCAGTACAACTTTTTTCAAGCTTTTGCCCGCATTTGCTGCTAAACTAGCACCTGCTGGTTCGCTGCCGGTGAGGGTGGCTGCTTTGATGCGATCGTCCGCAACTATCTTAGCTACCTTGTCCGAACCCACTAACAAAGTTTGAAAAACTCCTTCGGGAAAGCCAGCAAGCGCGAAAATTTCTTCGATTTTCAAAGCGCACTGAGGCACGTTGGAAGCGTGTTTTAGCAAGCCCACATTGCCCGCCATCAGCGCCGGCGCCGCAAACCGAAAAACTTGCCAAAATGGGAAATTCCAGGGCATGACGGCTAAAATAGCGCCCAGCGGTTGGTAGCGGACAAAGCTGCTGCTAGCGTCGGTGGTTGCCGGTACGTCTGCCATAAATTGAGCGGCATTTTTGGCGTAATAGCGGCAAACTAAGGCGCATTTTTCCACTTCGCCGATCGCAGATTTGAGCGTTTTCCCCATTTCCAGGGTCATCATTTCAGCGTAAATTTCGCGATCGCGCTCTAAAATGTCTGCGGCTTTCTGCATCCACAGAGATCGCTGCTCAAACGGCAGGTAGCGGTATTTGTTAAAAGCTTGCTGTGCTAATTCCAGCTTAGCTTCTATTTCCTCATCCGCGATCGCCTCGAAAGTTTTCAGCGTTTCTCCCGTTGCCGGGTTGATAGTAGCAATAGCCATCGTTTCCTCTCCTGTATGAAAAACACAAAACTCCCCTCTTGTTTTCAAGCTAGGCGGGGAGTTGTATCAATGTATTACAAAATGGGAATTTACCAGCCACGTTTTCAGGTCATGCCAATTGGCAAGTGTCGGGATTTGTTTAAACTCTCAACTTTTAATTATAGTGCAGAGTCTCGATCGCAAATCTTAAGAAAATTCGTTCTTCAACTGGCTCTCTTAATCTCGCGTTGTGCTGACTTCGTTTAAGTCTCAGCAGCGATTTCAAGATCCGAATCATCTCTTAAAGTCCCCCTTTTTAAGGGAGGTTTAGGAGGAGCGAGACTTCGATACAAAGTTAAAAATTAAAACAGACATCTTGCAGCATTCTCGCTTAACAGGCCCGAAGGCCTGTTCCACTATTATACATTTCTCAAGCCTTCTCCCTCAAACAGACTGTTCCTGAATGTAATCCTGCACGTAAGACTGATAGTAATACCTGCTGCCTTTATCGTTATTCGCCACCATTCCCAACAGCGGAATCCCCGCCATTTTCAAATCTTCAAAAGCCAACAACAGCGCCTCCCGCTCAGTTTGATTCAGACCCACTACCAGCATCAATCCGTTAGTGTGAGCCGCCAACAAATTCGCATCCGCCAAACCCAAAAGCGGTGCAGTATCGTAAATAACTAAGTCAAAATGACTTGACAAAGCTCCCATTAAATGCTGCATTTTTTTGGAAGAAAGCACCTTTGTGGGATCGAGAGGAACCGGGCCGGAAGTTAACACAAACAAATTTTCATCGCGGGGCGATCGCAAAATCAACTTTTCCACATCCACATCATCCGCGATCGCATTGTGCAGGCCTTGCCAATTCGGTAAACCCAGCATTTCGTGCACCTGCGGCCGCCGTAAATCCGCATCCACCAACAGCACTTGCTGGCCCATTGCAGCGGCCGCCCGCGCCAGATTTACTGCGACAGTAGACTTGCCGTCAGCTACTTGACAAGAAGTAATGACACAAGAATTGATCGGACTATCAACGTTTAGTAAGCGAATATTAGCATTGAGCGATCGAAAAGCTTCTTGAAAAGCATCTGTAGGCACCGGCGAACTTGCCACATCCAGCGGACTTGTCTCAGCAGGAGGAAGCCTCAAAATTTTATCGCTAGCAGGAATTACCCCCAACAAAGGCAGCCGAATCGAATGTTTGACATCCTCGGGAGTGTGGAACACCGTTTTATTGTTAAACCGTTCCGCCAACTGCGCCGCCAGCATACCGAACAGCAAACCAGCCAATCCCCCCAAAGCCAAATTCAAAGGCATAATTGGAGAAACAGCCATCAACTCGCCATTTTTGTAGCGCGGAATTTCCGGCTTAGCAATAATTTCCCAAGCCACCTCTTTTTTACCCACAGCTTCAAGCTGCAAAGCTTGTTGTTTTGCCAGCAAACCATTCAGCGTATTGTTAGTCAAATCCAACTCGCGCTGCAAATCGGAATAGCGCCGCAAAATCACAGGTAATCCTTGAGAGTATTGATTCAACTGCTTAGCAGCTTGTTCCAAAACTTGATTTCGCACGCCTAGCACCTGAATTAAATTAGCAGTACCGATAAACTGCTCGATTAACTTAATCCGCACCGGATCTTGAAAAGCCAGCACTTGCGAACTTACCTTAGCCAAATCAGTTCCCAGAACCTGTTGGGCTTCTTTCTTTAACAAAGGAATTAGGTTTTTTTGCTGTTCTCGCAACAATTGCATTTGCGGAGTTTGGTCTGTAAACGTAGCCGAGTTAATCGCAATTTGCCCTTCTAATTGCTGCAATTGAGTCAGCATCGCTTGATAGCGGGGAGCTTGACTCAGAGCCGAGGCCATCAGCGCTTGCTTCTGGTTCAGTCCGAGCTGATTTTGCAGATTGGAATAGAGCAATCTCTGCTGATTGAGCTGCGTTTGCGCGTCCAATCTTTGCGTTTGAAGTTGGCTGATTTGCTGCGCCAGTTGTTGGGTTTGAATTTGCGGGTCGATGAAATTGTACTGCTGCCGCAACTTTTGAATTTCTGTTTGCAGAGCTTGTTGGCGCTTTTGCTGGTTGGGAATTTGCGATTTTACAAAATCCAAAGTCTGACTAATTTGAGTTGTGGTATCTTGCACGCTGTAGTTGCGGTAGCCTAGCGCCACTTTCCCCAAAACAAACTGAATTTTTTTCGGGTCATAATCCCGATATCTAACTTCGATAATCTTGGTATTTTTGAACCGATTGATTGACAGCCGGGTTTCCTGAGAAAACGGCAAATTATCGGCTTTTTGGTTCAAGAGGTAGTTGTAATTTATTTCCGGATATTTAGCCTGCAACTGTTTAATAATCGGCGACATTACTTGCGGGCTTTGCAAAACTTGAATTTCCGATTCGTAGTCAAAACCGCCCTTTTCTGGCGTCGCGGGGGCCGCTGGTTGCAGTTTCAGCTCACCGGAGTATATTTTAGCTAAGGTATTTTGCGTAACTGCGGGTTCTACTAATAATTGAAAGCGCCCTTCGTACTCACTTTTTTGATTCAGCGTCCAGGCGAAAACCCCCGTGGTCACTGCCGCTGCTACGCCGATGACTAAAATGGAGCGGCTGCGGCAAACTTCCCAAAAACTTAACTCTTCTTCCTCTGTTTTGTCTATGCCTAAAAATTGCTCTTCTTCATAAAGCACGGAAGATATTTTTTGCATATCAGCGGCTTTTTTATGATTATTAAACAGTGCTATTTGAGATTTTTTCCCTGGTTTCATTTGATTTCTACAACTTATTAGTTTAAACGTCTGTACCGCTTGCGTAGTTTCAGGAACCCGGTTCATTCCTAGATATTTCGTTACCAAGCCGAAAAATTTTCTAGAAAACCGATTTATGAAACCTTAATGCTAGTCTATTCAAATCACTAAAAAATATTGAACAACCGAAATATTCCTAACAGCGGGCTTAAAGGAGAGAGAGTCCCGCCTACATTATCCGAGAACGTAGCGCGGCCCGATCGCCTTACCATAATTACATCATTATTTTGCAGTTTGGGATTAGTTTCCTCATTAGCTGTTGCGGAAAAATTAACCTTAACAGTTAGCTGCGAAACAGTGCCGTTAGGATTGAGGCGAATTAAATTAACCGAATCCATTTCGGCCCGCGCTTTATTAAAACCTCCCGCTGCTACCAGCGCTTGATTTAAAGTAGTATTGGGCAGCACCGCAAGCGCTCCCGGTTTCACAACTTCTCCCACAATGTTCACCTTAATCGTATCAGGTGAAAAATTAGAATTAGCCACTTGATCGTCTTGAGCTGCATCGAGATTTTCGGCTTTGGGAACGATTACCGTATCTCCCTGTTGCAGCGTTAAATCTTGGGAGACATCTGCAGCTTCCAAAAGTTGCCACAAATTTACATTAATAATTTGTTCTGTACCCGCCCGTGTCAGGCGGCGAACTTGTATTTGTCTGATATCAGCTACCGGCGTAATGCCGCCCGCCATTTTAATTGCCCTCGTTACAGTTTGCTGCAAAACCGTTTCCCCGCTGTTTGTTTCGCTGGCAGCAAACAAACCCGAATTTGCACCCATTTCATTGTCTTGTACCCGACTTTGAGCCTCTTTTGCCAAAGTATAAGTACCGGGGCGAGTTACTTCGCCCACCACAGCAATATTAATTGGTTGAGTGCTTTGTCCGGTAATATTAGCTACTGCTAAAGTTGGTGCTTCTTGGCGGTTGAGGCTAGTTACAGTGGGAATAAATATAGTATCGCCGTCGCGCAAAGTCAGATCGGCCCGCAAATCGCCATTTTGCAATAATTCCCACAAATCCACACTAATAATTTGTTCCCGTGCGTTGCGCTGGGGGCGGCGGATTTTGATTTGCCGCACGTCTGCTGACTGCGTGATCCCGCCCGCCATTCGCAGAGCCCGCGATATCGTGGGCATTTGAGTTCCCATTTGCTCTGATGTGCCTCCGGGACCTGCTGCTGAGGATATTGTATAGGCTCCGGGGCGGTTGATTTCACCCGCGATCGCAATTTGCAAAGGACGCGGCGCCAGAAGTTTCAGGGTAATCCAAGGACGTTTAAGGTATTTGCCGTATTTGTCTTTAACAACATTAGAAGCTTGTTCTAAGGTCATCCCGTACACCGAAACGCTGCCAATTAACGGCAAACTCAAGGAACCGTCCGCCTGTACTTGGTGTTGACCGTTGGGGCCGCTGTATTCCGGGACGTTGAAGATGTCCATTTGAATACGATCGCCCGCTCCCAAAGTGTAAACTTCCGATCGTACAGTTGAAGGTGTACTTGCCGGAAATTCGGGAAAGCCCGGCACGGCGGGTACCGGTACAGGAACAGGAGAACCCGGAGGAGGAGGAGGAGGAGGCAAAAACTGGGCCGCCGCAGGAGAGGAACCCACCGCAGCCAGCACTGAGACTGTTAAACTTTGGACAATTAAACTTTTGACAGCATTGCTTGCCCAATAACCAAGCTTGCAGTTTTTGCTGGAAACCTTTCCCTCCGCCCCTCTCCTTGCAGGAAAAGGGAGAAATTCTCCCCTTTCTCTCTCCGCGAAGGGGACAGAAGGGTGAGATTTTTTCTCAAGTTGCACGCCGTGCGAAGAACTTTTCACCACCATCGCTTTTTGCCCCTATCCTCATCCAACCCCGCCAACATCAAATGTAACCCAACTCTTCTAACTTGCTGAGAACTTTTTTAACACTCTCTTCCACACTTTCTCGCTCTGTGTAACAAATAATCTCAGGATTGAGCGGTTCTTCATAAGGATCGTCAATTCCCGTAAAACCCTTAATTTCTCCTGCTCTAGCCTTAGCGTATAGCCCCTTGACATCGCGACCTTCACACACTTCTAACGGCGCTGTGACATATACTTCAACAAAATTTGGCTCCATTGCTCTAATTTCGCCGCGAATTGCTCTGTAGGGGCTAATAGCTGCGGTAATTGCGGCTACTCCATTGCGGCTCAGCAGGTGAGCAACAAATCCAATCCGCCGAATATTAGTATCTCGGTCTTCTTGGCTAAATCCCAAACCTTTTGACAAGTTGGTGCGAACGACATCTCCATCCAATATTTCAACTTTGCAACCTCTTGCCTTCAGTTCGGGTTCTAGAGCTTTGGTGATAGTTGTCTTGCCGGAACCGCTCAGCCCGGTAAACCACAAAATAAAACCTTTTTCCATTTTCAGCCGTTAATTACTAACTGGGAAATTATTAAGACGTAAAACTTTATAGATGCAGTTCCCTTTCTTCTATTATCGTTATTCGCGGTGTCATATTGGCAATAGTGGAGCGCAAAAAATGAGAAATCAAAAGTTGCGATCGCTCCTGCAGTCATTTAGTAACAGAATTGTGCGCTCGCTGCATAATTCCCGATTTATTATTTTTCAAGTCTTGACACAGTAAAATTCAATTCGCGATCGCCAACGCCGAACATCTATCCGCAGGGTGCGCAGGGAATACCTTAGCTTACATTATTACACAATGGCAAACGCCGAACATCTATCCCCAGGGCTCACGGCACGGATTACCTGACTGAGCCTTTCGCAATAAACCTAAAATCTCCAATAGTATTGCCTATGTCTTCCGTTTTGAAAGCAGATGTTTTGGTAGTGGGTGGCGGCACTGGCGGCACCGCTGCGGCCGTGCAAGCAGCCCGCCGAGGTGCCAAAACTATTTTAGTAAGCGAATTCCCCTGGCTGGGAGGAATGCTGACTTCGGCTGGCGTTTCGGCCCCTGATGGCAACGAATTAGCAGCTTTTCAAACTGGTTTGTGGGGCGCGTTTTTGCGGGAACTCCAGCAGCGCCAGCCGGGAGGTTTGGATTGGGGCTGGGTCAGTTTTTTTACTTACGATCCCCGCACCGGTGCTAAAATTTTCGCTGATTGGGTTAAATGTTTGCCGAACTTGCACTGGATTTCTGGACAAACTGCTCAAGATGTGGTGTTTGAAGGCGATCGCATTTCTGGCGTTCAGTTTGCAGATTTTACGGTTTCGGCCAAAATCACTTTAGATGCAACGGAATTGGGAGATTTGCTGGCTTTAGCGGAAGTTAGACACCGCTGGGGTTGGGAATTCCAAGGCGAGTGGGGAGAACCCAGCGCGCCGGCTGCCTCTAATGCTCTCACAGAGCGCTATTCGGTGCAAGCTCCGACTTGGGTGGCAATCATGCAGGATTTTGGCTTAGGTGCGGTTGCGCCAGAAATTCCCGCGCCGCCTCTTGACAATCCCGATCGATTTATCGGTGCTTGGGACGGTTACACTCCCAAACAATTTCTCAATTACGGCAGGCTTCCGGGCGGATTGTTGATGATTAATTGGCCGATTCGAGGTAATGATTATGGTGAAGGAGTCGATCGACTCATTAAATCTGAAGCATCTCGACAAGAATTCCTGCAAGAAAGTCTGTGGCACAGTCAAAGTTTCGCCCGTTTCATTCAAACGCAACTCGGCCCCCGCTACGGTTTAGCAGAGAATATTTTCCCGATTTCAACGATCGAAAATCAACAAAATTCTTCCCTTCTTCCTTCCTTCGCCTTACATCCTTACTACCGAGAAAGTCGCCGCTTGCGAGGGATAAGTACAGTCAGAGAACAAGATATTTTGCCTGTTGTCGGTGGAAGAGTCGCGAAGTTGCCGATAAATTCTGAGGGAATTTGCGAAGCGGTGGCTATCGGCAACTATGCCAACGACCACCACTACACCAGTGGCGACATTCCCTTGCAGCCCAAATCGATCCGCTGGGGCGGCCGCTGGACGGGAACTCCGTTTACCATTCCTTACAGCGCGCTAATTCCTGCGAGTACAGACGGTTTGCTAGTCTGCGAAAAAAATATTTCCGTCTCTCACATCGCCAACGGTGCAACTCGCTTACAACCGACGGTAATGAATATTGGACAGGCGGCGGGGATGGCGGCGGCTTTGTGCGCGGAATCTGGATGTCAGCCGCGGCAGTTGCCGGTGAGAGTTTTGCAGGAAGCTTTGCTGCAAGATTCCGAGGCGAGTGCGGCAGTTATTCCCTTATTTAATTTGACACGGGGGCGATCGGACTGGCTCGACTGGCAGCGCTATTATCTCGATCGACCTCAAGCATATCCCGCCAGCGGCGAATGTCCTTTCTCAGTAGAGAAACAAAGCAGTCAAACAGCAAATACTCACAGCCAATTTTCGGGCATTTTCCGCCGCCTCGGCGAACAAGACTGGACGCTAATGCTGACAAGCCCTACATCCTTAGCCGGTCAAACTTGGCAACTCGTGACTTTGGACTCGGAAACCGACAGATTTTTACACAGTTGCGAAACCGGAAAGCCTCTGACAGTATGGGGTCGGCTGAATTATGCTGGTGCTTGGCTACTGTCGGTATCAGTAGAATTGAAGAGGTAAGGTTTTTTGCAGAGATCCGAAAATTGCAGAGATATCTATCCTGATCGATCGGGGCAAGTCCGTATCACGTAATAGACACTGACACGGATACTACCCATGCAAACCTACACTGCAATTGCTTTACTGAGCCTGTTGGGCATTACCTTGAGTGCCAATGCCGCTCGAGCTGTTGAATCTCCACTCGCAATGCTCGAAACTGCCACCCCCCAATATATGTTATCCGCCCAAACTCAACAAAAGGCCGAGCGCGTTCCTCACAGGGGCAGCGGACGCAGGGATTTTACCGAGCCTAATGTTTACACTCATCCGCTACAAGATTTCTAATGGCAATGGACGTAAGCGATTATCACCACTGAGTTGATTCGGGCTGTTGATTCGAGCGATCGGATTTTCTGGGATTCTAGTTTTTGAGCTTAAGCGACAACTGCACTTTTTGTTGACAGTTATGAGGATATTGTTTTGTGTGTGATCGATGATAGCATATAAACCTGGAACCGCCATCTACCTAGATATAGATTCTAGTATATGGCGGTTTTGTATTGAAAACTCTTCAATTAAACAGGAATTACCCACAGGCCTGGCAGCATCCGGGTTTTTCAACCGATATCCCTCGCCCTCCACCCCTTATTTTGATCGAACCGGGTTTTCATCCATAACTATTCAAACATTATCAGCTCGGAGTCGCCTCAAATTCCTCCGATCGCAACAGTTATTTACTGTTTCCCCGCCGCAGGTGGGGTTTAATTTTCAATGGCTGCACTATAATTAACGTGCGATAACTAATTTATATATAGGTAAACTGTCAGCGCAGAGGGTGCAGCAATCTACTTAAATTCGCCACCAATAAGAACCACTTATGCGGTGTGGATCGCCTTTAAGCCCATGCCCCTGTTACCTCAGGGAAATTAACTAACCTGAATATTAGGGTAGCTGGTAAGCTTTCCGGCGACAGTCGGCTATGCTTGATTCGGCGCTCTCGCAATAATTTAATGGAGGACGACAAGATGCCTCCAAGTTTGGCTATTTCGGGGATAGTGATGAAAAATGACTCTTTGGATCTGGTCAAAAGCCTCAGCCCTAGTGCAATGGATCAGATCATGCTATATCTGGCGTTTAGCGCCATGAGAACCAGTGGGCACAGGCACGGGGCGTTTCTAGACGCGGCCGCAACGGCGGCTAAGTGTGCTATTTACATGACCTATATTGAGGAGAAAAACAACCTGCGGATGACCGGACACTTGCATCACATTGAGCCTAAACGGGTGAAGGTGATTGTTGAGGAAGTCCAGGAAGCTCTGACTCAAGGAAAATTGCTGAAAATGTTGGGTTCCCAAGAACCTAGATATTTGATTCAGTTTCCTTATGTCTGGCTGGAACAGTATGGTTGGTTGCCGGGACGCCCTCGCATTCCGGGAAACAGCTTGACTGCGGATGAAAAAAAATATCTCGAAGGCAAAATTCCTCCGAATCCCCCTGACGCTCAACTGATCAATTCTTTTCAGTTTATGGAGTTGATCGAGTTTCTGCACAGGCGATCGCAAGAAGATATGCCTCCAGAAAGGCGAATGCCTTTGAGCGAAGCTTTAGCAGAACACATCAAGCGGCGCTTGATCTATTCGGGAACAGTTACTCGCATTGATGCTCCTTGGGGAATGCCGTTTTATGCCCTCAGCCGCGCTACTTACTCTCCGGCAGAGCAGGAAGAGCGGACATTTACTATGGTGGAGGATACAGCTAGATATTTCCGGCTGATGAAGGATTGGGCGGAAAAACAACCGAAGGTGATGCGAGTTATGGAGACTTTGGATATTCCGCCGGAACGCCTCGACCAAGCCCTTGAGGAATTAGATGAGATTATTCGCAATTGGGCCGATCGCTATCACAAGCAGGGCGAACCGACGATGATTGTACAAATGGTTTTTGGGCCGCAAGACGACGCTTAGTTCGATTAGTTATTAATCATTTAGTCATGAGTTGATTGCTGGAGACTAATGATTAATAACTAATAACTAATAGCCCTGAAGGAAGAAACCGGGTTTTTTTCAAAAAATACTGCGTTAAGGCCTTGAATCATCGTAAAAAAGTCGGTTTCTTGGGTCGCGAATGCGTCCAGGATTAACTAAGCTAAAAAAGCTCTCCAGGTCGCTGCTAAAACGATCGCTGCGATCGCTCCTATGAGTGTATTAAAAAAATTTACTACTTCGTTGGTCAGCCACTCAAACTTTGATTGCACCGTCGCTCCAATCACGCTCTCGATGTTCGTGGCAATAAAAGCTGCTATAACACAAAAAACAATTCCTGTCAAGTCAATTAAACCGACTGCCCAACTCAACAGCGCAATCAGAATTGAGCCGACAATACCCGCAATTGTTCCTTCCAAACTTACGGCCCCTTCCGTACCCCTAGGTACAGGCTGCAAGCTGGTAATCAAAAAAGTCCGCTTCCCGTAAGCTTTGCCGATTTCGCTAGCGCAGGTATCCGAAAGTTTGGTGCAAAAACTCGCCGCGTAACCCAGCAATAACAGGGAAATAGCATCTTGCGGCACGGGAATCTTGCCTGTATTGCCTAAAATAGATAATGCCAAAACTCCCACAGCACAAAGAGTAGCGGTTAAAGCCGAACCCCAGACATTTTCCGGGCCTCGGGCGCCTGAACGCTTTTCAGCTATGCCTTCTGCTTCTTTTTGGGCTTTGCCGATGCTGGTAACTCCCGATCCGACAAGAAAGTAAAACATTACCACAGCATAGCCTTGCCATCCCAAACAGCCCCAGATGAGGACGCCCAATATCCAGCCGTGAAATTGGCCAGCGGGAGTGAGCAATTTTTTAGGAGCAATGGTGCCGATCGCGAGTAAAACTGTATTTAGGGCGATCGCCACCAACCAAGGATTAGACCAAGATAAATAATTAAAGAACAATTCTGAATTCTGCATTTAGTACCTCCATGAGCCAAGTATTATTTCATCTTGCCTTCCCCGTGACGGATATTGCGCAAACAAAAGCGTTCTATGTAGACGGGCTCGGCTGCAAACTAGGTCGCGAATCGCCGAATTCTGCGATTATGGGTTTGTGCGGCCATCAAATTGTCGCCCACGTCAGCCACGAACCTTTGACGCCTCAGCGAGGCATTTATCCCCGGCATTTTGGGTTAATTTTTACTTCCGAAGCTGACTGGGAAGGGTTGCTAGAAAAAGCCCAGCAAAACCACTTAAATTTCTATCAAGAACCGAGACGGCGATTTGTCGGTTTGCCTACAGAGCACCGTACTTTCTTCTTAGAAGACCCTTTCCACAATATACTGGAGTTCAAGTATTACTGTGAAGCTGAAGCAATTTTTGGTCGCAGCGAATACGCTGAAGTTGGCGACGCTGTTTAGTAGTAGACCTCTCCAATAATTATTGTGGAACAGGCATCTTGACTCTTCAAGGCTGTCTTTTATGGAGATGTCTAGTAGTCTCTTAGGGTGCGCAAGTCGATTTGAGGTTTGAGATTTTAGATTGAAGAATTGACTCCACTGATGAATCGGGGAGGTTGAACTTTGGTCTAAAAATTTCAGTCATAATTCTGGTGCGTCAGAATAGAGTTATTTTTTATGTAATTGAGAATTTCTCTGCTGACGCACCCTACAAGTTAATCATTAGACAATATTGCAAAAGTCGCAAACTATCTTAAAATACCTCTGTATTTCATCTTCATTGATGTGCGATTTCCCTATCAATCAAAGATTTATGCAATAAGTTTATTGATTTTTAAATGGTTGTGACAGCGCTTCAGCGACCGCTTTTAAACTGCTGGAATGCCTCGCCATCATGGCGTGGGCGAAAACAGACAATTTTACTTCTTTGGCAGCAGATATTTGGGAACTAGAAGCCGGTACGATGATGAAATCCCAATCTGTCCAAATCGAAGTAAAATTGAGCTTTTCCAACAAGGCAGCATCTCGATTTAAATCTTCCAGAAAAGCACTACCAGGACGCATTTGAACGCAGCCTTTTCCCCAGAGAGTGTAAGCCATCCAAGTACCGCTGTGAGGAGAAGATATGGCAATAAAGCGCTGCACTCGGTTAATGCCGCCTAACCTTTGCAGGTAGTAGCGAGTTACTAAACCGCCCATACTCAATCCTACTATATCTAAATGCTGTTCTGGCGCAAAGGTTTTGTCTATATAATCTGCTATTTGTTGGGCTAATTCGTCTATGCTGGCGTTGCCCCAATGGGGCGAGAGATTGAGGGTGTAGACTGACCATCCCAGTTGGGTGAGGTAGGCAGACATTTTGTTAAAAATTCCCGATTTTCTGAAGATTCCGTGAATTAGCAAGACTGGATTGCGGCTGAAATTGCTATTCATTTTTAAGTGGGAATTTTATTTTCAATAGGTGCTTTGAGTTCTTCAACTAATGCGTTAATACTTAGGGGTTCTGTCACCATTTGTCGGTGCAGCAAAACGTTGACTTTAACTTCTTTACCTACTGGCATTTGGGAGCTGTTTGAGGGTACAATCATTATGTCAAATGGCGTCCACATTGATGTAAAGTTTATGCGTTTGAGCATGGTCACATCTTGATTTAAATCGCGCAGCAAGCCACTATCGGGGCGCATATCCAGGTATCCTGGTAGGCGTAGGGAATAGGCTGTGAGGGTGCCGTGGTGAGGGGAAGATAAGGTGATGAAACGCTGTACGCGGTTTATTCCTCCGAGTCGCTGGACGTAGTAGCGGCTGACGATGCCCCCCATGCTGTAGCCTACTATGTCTAAAGATTGTTCTGGATCGAAATTTTCAGAGATGTAGTCTGCGAGTTGCTTGGCCAGTAAGTCGAGGCCGAGGCTGCCGTCGTTGGGGGTGAGGTTGAGGCTGTGGACTAACCATCCGAGTTGGGTGAGGCGGGCGGACATTTGGCTGAAAATCATCTTTGTGTCCCAGATGCCGTGTATGAGGATGACGGGATTTCGATCGAGCGAACTGTTCATTTTGAGGGAAAATTGCTTGCTGATTACAGCATAAATCACTCCCCTAGGGAGTTTTACCCCTACTAGGACAGCTAGCGAATCGGATCGAGGTACGATCGGCAATTAGTGGGAATCGCTAACAAATTCTGAGATACTTGTAAATAAGTGCAAAGCTGTGCTGGTATTTATACCTAAAATTTGCTTGGATGAGGTAGCTTAAATAAAGCAAAATGTAAATTTTGATTAATAAATGTAGACAAAAGTTGCCTTACCTCGTAATCTAACTTTGTTGACAAGCTTGTACAAATTTCTCTAAAAGAACAAAAGGAGTAAGTCTAATGTTTGGTTTTATCAAAAATTTCTTCGGCGGTATTTTCGGCTTTTTCGGCAGACTCTTGGGCTTGAAAAAGTCTGAATATTTCCTAGATTTGGGCGAGTCTGGAGCGAAGGAACCAGCAAAAGTTGAGCCTGCGAAGGTTGAAACTGCTGTTGCCAAGAAAGCTGAGACTGCTGCGATCGCACCGGCAAAAGTTGACCCTGTTAAGTCTGAGAAGTCTGAAAAGTCTGAGAAGTCTGAGAAGTCTGAACCAGCTAAAAAGGCTAAGGTAGAGAAAAAGTCTAAGAAAGAAAAAGAAAAGGAACCAGCCGCTAGCGTTCCTGCTAATGCTCCAGAACCCGCGAAGATACCTGCTGCGGCAGCAAATAACGGGAAAGTGGCGAGTCAAGCTGAACCGATTCGGACTTTTGCTCCTAATAATTTAATGCCGACATCAAATGCAAGTCGTCGGAGCCCTGGCCCCAGCATGAACAATTTTCGGGAAATGGCTCGTCAGGTGAAAACGAAGTAGGAAATTGGGAATTGATAATAGGGAATTGGGCATTGGATAATTCCCAATGCGGGCGTTAAAAATTTTAAAAATGGTATTACTCATTTTTAATTTTAACTCTTGGTTCTATTCCCTATTTTCTTGTTTTCTGAGGAAGGCTAATCCGCTGTATAGCTGAAAAGCTGAGTCCCAAGGAGTTTCGGATTTGCGATCGACTTCTATATGAGATTCGATCTTGCTCAACATATTAGTGTAATCGAGCACTGTCTCGGCAAAGGGCGTAAATTCTGACCAAACTGTAACGTCAATCTGGCGATCGAATATTTCCAGTAAGTGATTCCAGTTAATTCGGGTGGTACTTTGAGGAATCTGTTGAGAGTTTTTGACTCTGGATGTTTTGTTTTTCGGGTTCGGTGAACTCGGGAAATCAGCAGAAGCTTTGGTGAAGTCAACTCCTTGTTGAAATTCGTAACTTTGGTCGCAAATTCGCAGAATGCAGTTTCTGCTGGGAATGTGCAAGTCACAGATTTGAGCGTAATCTTGCCTGATTTCTCTGTGGCGAAATTGCTCGGTTCTTCGGTTGGGTGAGTAGTCCATGATTTCGATGAACATCGGCAACAAGCCTTCTACTCTTTGGGTAACTTCTGACCAGTTAAATTCGATCGCACCGAGTCGATCGAGTCGATCTTTGCAAACAACGGCTGGGGAAGAGAGAGACTTGAAGTGTTGCACTCGGAAGATTTGGATTTTTTGAATATCGGTTAGGGTGGCCCAAAATACGGGAATGCCGGCGTTGAGGAGTTCTTGACCGTAAATTCGGAGTTCGGCAATGGGGCCTGTTTTGTAAAGTCTCCAGCCGCGGCTTTGGATTTGCATCCGGGTTGTGTAGGCGTCTATTTTAAAGATTCTGCTGATATTTTGAATGGCTGCGGGTTTGTTTTCGGGGCTAACTGGTTCCAGGATCAGGAGTCCCGGTTCGAGGTTGCTGGGGTCGTTTTTGGCGGTTTCTATGGCTTGTTGGCGGACGTTTTGTTGTGCGATTTCAATCCGTTGAATGCCTTGGCGGGTCTGGGAGACGATTTTGGGGTTGGTGATGTCGCGGAGTATTTGTTTGTAGGTTGTTTGGGCTTTTTCGAGGTTGTTGGTGAGTTCGTAGTAACGGCCGATGTAGTATTGCACCCACGGATTTTCGGGGGATTCTTTTTGCAGTTGTTTGATGAGTTGGGCTGCTTGTTTGTATTCTTTGCCATCTAGGGCGGCGGCTATTTGGTTGATGTCTGTCATGGCGGTTGCGGGAATGGCGTTGTTTCTATCTTGGCTGATGTTTGGTTGGTTCCGCTACTGGTTAACAATTTTGGCTCTTGTGTTAACTTATAGATATGATATTAAACTATGACAATCATTGAAAAAATACGTGTCAAAGTTGTAAAAAATGATTTTGAGCTTTCACAACACGCAGTAAACCAAAGTATAGTTCGCCTTATCAGGGTACAAGAACTCCGGGAAGCAATAATAAGCTGGTGAAGTTATCGAAGAGTATCCGAATGACAAATATCGCCCAAGCTGTTTGATTTTCGGCTTCACCACGACCAATAGACCTTTGCACGTTCAGTGCAGTTATCCATCTCGTCCTTTGGTAAAAATCATTACTTTATACGAACCATATGCGAAAATTTGGATTGATTTTAAGTTAAGGATAAATCAAAATGAACAATGATATTTTGCAAGAAACTATGGTGGAACAAAAAGTAAGTTATACCCTTGAAATCAATGGTAAGTTTATTATTATTGAAAATGTTCCTGCTAGAGTGTGTTTGGAAACGGGAGAGCGCTTTTTTTCGCCTGAAACTGTGGAACAGTTGCAGAAGATGATTTGGGAAGATAGAAAGCCGACTAGGGTGATTGAAACACCTGTTTTTGAATTTGCTTAGGGGTTGGTTAAGTTCAGTTAAAGCTGATTTGAATTTATGCTTAATGTGTAAGTACCTTTGCTTGTACGATCGCCTCCTTTAACAACTATTTTATAAGTGCCGTTACTAGGCAATTTTACGGTGAGTAGAGACTCTCGGCCATTCTGGGAGTTGCCTGTTTTTTGGGCAATAATTTTGTCGCTGGTGTCCAACAGTGTTATGTTGTGGTCGAATGCTCTGCTTTTGAGGTCGATCGTAATAGATTGACCTGCCCGTCCTTGAAATGTATGTTGGCGGGATTCGCCGTCTGTGAGGGTTCCCCGCTGCTGTAGGATGGAAAGGGATGTGAGTTTTGGTCGATCGACATTGCTCAAATTTAAGCCGTAATTTGTCACGGGGGCCCCGGGGCCATTTCCTTCTCTGACTGCGATGATAAAGCCTGTTTTGTTGTTGGGATCTCGGACTATTTTGTCAATAAATTGGGATTGTATTTCTTTAGATGTTAGAGGTTGAGGTTGGTTGAAGTTGGGTTTTGAGGTACAGAAAAGCACGGCTCCATCTTGATAGCGGGCGGCGTAGAACAAATAGTTTTGACCGTTAGTTGTAAATTCGTTTCTGCTAAATATAGTGAATCTTTCAAGTTGCGGTAGTTGCTGGTTGCGCTGGCAATTTTTATCGATGTAGATTTCGTTGGCTGATGGCTGTCGCTGGGCGAAAACTGCTGGGACGGTGGTGGTTACAATTGCTGAGATGATCGTGAGGGCGAGGGTGAAGGGCGATCGGCTTTTCATAAATACTTGTTTCTATTTATTATTGTCAGGTGTTGTACGGTCTACTTCGTATTTTATCTCTGTTTTATTAAATACTGTTCTAGTTCCACAGTGCGCTGTTTAGTCATGCGATCCAAACATTCATTGAGGAAACCTCCATAACCCGTACCGCCACGATTTTTATAAACTTCAAATTCACAGGTTTTATCTCTTAACTTAATCCATCCTAATTGTGCTTCGGAAAGTAGCCATCGCTCTTCCCCGCTCAATTGGGAAATCAGTTGTTTGTAAACCTCGTTCAGTCGTTGATCCGAGGCTTCATACCTCAACCGAATACAAGTTCTGACTTGCGCATCTCCTTGCGGGCGATCGCAATTAATCTGTTGAGCAATGGGAAAGCTAGGAGATTGTGCAGAAACTGATGTTGTACCGAAAATTGCCAAAAGCGCGATCGACCAAAAGGGTGATAGATCTTTTCTCAACTCTATTGTCATTGCCCGTTAACTCACCTATTTTATGAATTATTTGTTATTTGTTGATATTAGCACTTCTCAAATGCCGCTCCAACTAAAGACAAAGCCACAATCGGCGCAGTCACCGCCCTGAGAATTCTACTCCCCAAAGAAACAGCTTCAAAACCAAATTCTATAGCCCTTTCCACCTCACCGTCTGTCCATCCACCCTCCGGCCCAACAGCAATCACAATTGCTAATTCCTCTTGTTCTTGCTCCCCCCTTAACAAGGGGGGCTGGGGGGGTTCTAAACTACCAATCAAACAAGCCCACAAATGCCGATTGTCCCCGCGAGCAACACAGATAAATCGTTTTTTTTGACCGCAATCTTTGACAGCAATATCAAACGAAACAGACTCTAAAATCGTCGGCACAAATTGACGTTCCGACTGTTCCGCCGCCTCCGCAGCAATCCTTCTCCACCGATCGACCTTCTGAGCACTTGGTTTGAGCAAAGTTCGATCGCTCGTCACCGGAACAATACTTGCCACACCCAACTCCGTCGCCTGTCTCACAACCTCATCAAAGCCGTTTCCCTTGGGCAAAGCCGCCATCAAAGTTACTTCAACTGGTAGCTCCCTGTTCACAGAAATCTCCTCTGCTATCGAGGCAAATAACCCGGTTTCCCGCACTTCTAGGACGGCACACCACCAATGTCCCCGGCCGTCCATCGCAATAAATCGATCGCCCTCACTCAAACGCAGCACTCGGTTTAAATAATGCTGCTGTTCTCTAGTTAAGTCGATTTTTCGATCGCAAATTTGAGTGGCACTAACTGCTAATCTTTGTAATTGAGCCATTGAATTTTGGATTGCTGTTTCCTTAATATATTTTTTTATTTAATCGCAGAGAAGGCAGAGAACGCAGAGGAAGAGAAAAAGAGAAGATATAGGCAAGCGGGGTTTCAACCGCTCAAAAATAATAAAGGCAGAGCATCTACAACCGGAATTATCTTACAAATTCAAGTTTTTTTCTGCAAATGCTCTGCCTTTATATTACTTTTGCCAGAAGTCTATTGAATACAATCGAAAATCACAAATTGAAAATCAGCTTATGCTTCCTCCTTAATCTTTTTTAAATAAGTAGAAATCGCTTCTGTAGCTAGCTGTGTAATCGGCTTGCCCTGACGGGCAGCTTCTTCCTTGAGCTCGTTGTAGATTTCATCGCGGACGCTAATTCGACGGCGGACTTTGCCACCGCTAGCAGCGGCAGTCTCGTTCCCGTCATCGTTACTAGACGTAACATCTAAATCATTAATCTCAGTTGTCATCGAGTCAGTAGATTGGTAGTTGGTTACAAATTGACGGATAGATTCTAACCCGACGCGATCGCAAAAATTGCCAAAACTCTCGCTCAGTTGCCGTTTTTGCTTGAAATAAACAAAAATCGGCTCCAGAAAAGCTTCAAAATCCTTTACGTGCAGCTTTTCCTCAATTGGTTTTGCCAGCCGCGTTTGCTCAGGAGAACCGCCCAGCCAAATCTGGTAGGATTCCGGCGAACTCCCGACAAACCCCAATTCTGCCATATAAGGGCGGGCGCATCCATTTGGGCAACCTGTCATCCGCACCACCAAATGCTCGTCTTCCAAGCCCACTTTGGTCAAAAGTGCGCGAATCCGCTCTAAAATACTCGGCATCACGCGCTCAGACTCGGTAATCGCCAGCCCGCAAGTCGGCATTGCCGGACACGCCATTGCATAGCGCTCTAAGGGGTCGATCGCAGTTTCTCGCTGAATGCCGCATCGATCGAGTATTCCCTGAATTTCCTGTTTGATATCCGGCGAAATATCGTAAATCAGCACGTTTTGGTGCGGCGTCGCCCGTACCGGCAAGTTGTACTTCTGCACAATTTCCCGCAAAGCCGTTTTTAGCTGAAATGAACCTTCATCCTTGATCCGGCCATTATCCACAGAAATGCCGACAAACAGCTTGCCGTCTCCTTGTTCGTTCCAGCCCAAGAAATCCAAATACTTCCACTCAGGCAGCGGTTTAAAGGCTTCTAGGGGCTTGCCAAAATATTCGGCTACTTTTTCGCGGAACCACTGTACACCTTTGTCGTTAATCAGGTACTTCAGCCGCGCGTGCCGTCTGTCTGTGCGATCGCCGTAATCTCTTTGGGTTGCTACAATTGCCTTGACCAAATCGTAAACATCATTCTTGGCAACATAGCAAATCTCGTCAGCAACCCGCGCAAAAGTCTCTTCTTTATTGTGAGTGCGGCCCAAACCGCCGCCGGCAAACACGTCAAAACCTTGCAACTCGCCAGCTTCATTGGTAATTACCACCAAGCTCAAATCTTGAGAGTACAAGTCAATTGAATTGTCTCCCGGCACGGTGACGGAACACTTGAACTTGCGCGGCATATAATGGCTGCCGTAAATCGGTTCTTCTTTGTCGTCGCTAAAGATTGTGCCGTTGCCGTTTTTCTGTCTCGCCGCCTTCACTGCGGGGTCTTCCTCGGCCGAAACAGCTTTTTCGCCGTCCAGCCAAATTTCGTAATAAGCACCGGTTTGCGGCGTCAGCAAATCGGCGACATTGTTGGCGTATTCCAGCGCATACTTGTATTCTGGGCTATTTTTGTACGGTGCTGGCGGTGCCATGACGTTGCGGTTCAAGTCGCCGCAAGCTCCCAAGGTTGACCCCATATTTTTAATAATTGAGGAAAACACTGCTTTAAGATTTTTTTTCAACACCCCGTGAAGTTGGAAACCTTGGCGCGTTGTAACGCGGATGGTGTGGTTGCCGTATTCTTCAGATAGCTTGTCTAAGGCTAGATATAATTGCGGTGGAGTGAACCCGCCGGGATTGCGGGTGCGGAGCATGAACTGATAATCTTTTTCTTGTCCTTTAACTCGATTGTCGCGGTTGTCTTGCTGGTACGAGCCGTGAAATTTGAGAATCTGAATCCCGTCTTCGGTGAAGTGGGTAGTTTCTTGTAACAGTTCAGTCGCAACGGGTTCTCGTAAATAGTTGCTGCGTTCTTTGAGACCTTCTGATTTAGAGGGTTTGCGCGCAACAGGGGTTGAAGTGGAAGATGTGATCATGGGAATGTATAGTGCCAGTTATAATTAGATACAGCCGATCGAATATTTCTTGACAATGTGACACTTGACAAATTTGCACTTGACAAATCTCCTCAGAAATGCTGTGTCGGATCTGTTGACAACTCGGTTAACAACTAAGTTAATAACGGTAATCCGCTAGGAATTCTGATGGTGCTTAATTGTAACACGATCGAGCGGGGGCTGAAAAATTGTAATTAAGAGTTTATACTTTCGCTCGCTTAAGTTTACGAAACTTTAGAAATAATTAACCTCAACCTTTGAAACTATGTCACTGTATGACGAAGACACCTTTGTAGTCTTAGAAACAAACCAGTCAGAGCAGTTTTTGAGTGCGGCGGAACTGTTAGAAAAGCTGAAAGCCGTGTTAGCCGAGGAACACGAAGATTTGCCGCAGGACGTGGATAAAATATCTGGCGTGGAAGCTCAAGCCAAGTATTTAATTGATACTTATTGTGAATTAGATGTCGGGCCTGGAAAATTTTTGCAGTGGTACGCTGTGCGCTTGGAAAAGTAATTTTGGGAATGCGGATTGGTAATACAGTTAGCCGTTAGCAGTTAACATTCAACAATTATTCAATCTAAAATCCAAAATCTAAAATCTAAAATTGGTTAATCTTCCAACTGTTGAACCGATGATACTTCAACTGCGGTAACATCGATCGTACCGGGCGGTGTCAAGCGACTAAAATGACCTTCCTCTATTTTCAGAGGTTCGCCGCAGTTGGCACACTGAAACTGAGTTTGATTTAAAGCTGGAAATTCGTATTGACAAACTGGACACTTGTCCTGAATTAAATTGCGTTTCAACCACCACTGAAGCGCGAAAAATGCGACCACAGGCGTCAGCAACAAAAAAGCTACTACAATCAACACTGATTTAACTACCCAACCCAAACCAATTGACACCAACAAACACGCGATGCCCAGCAGTATCAGCCAATTGCTAATACGGGGTAGCTTGAAAGATATTTTGGGGGTGCCTTGGTTCACGGTGGTCTCCTTGGGTGTCTTTGCAGGTAGGCATAACTCTATCCTACTCAGAAATTCAGGCGGTCGATCGAGTTAATTTTCCCATTGTACACCCAGAAACCGCTCTCTACGGCATAAGTTGATCTGAGTCAGAGGGTTAAAAAATTCTTAGTAAGGATTGACAAAGGGATTCAAAACTAAATATCGCGAGGGTTTGTTCTCTCAACCAGTGGCGATCGCACCTTTTATCTTCCCCTCGCAGCATTTCCACACAAGCAACCGCTACTGCTGCCGAATCTCGGTGGGGAACTCGCCATCCCAGTTTACCATCTTGCAGCGGATCTGCCGACCCGTCCGCGTCCCCCGCGAGTACGGGTACTCCGCAAGCCAGCGCTTCCAAATAAACTATACCGAAGCCTTCCTGGGAGGGCATTACATAAGCATCGGCCAACTGGTAATGTTCTGCTAGATTTTCTGTCGGTACAAAACCCGCAAATATTACTTTTTCGGCAACTCCCAAATCATCAGCGAGGTTGGCTAATCTAGATCGATCGTCTCCTCTGCCAATAACTAAGTATTTCACATTCGGAAAAGTTTTGGCTATTTGCGGCAAAGCTTGAATGGTGACATCGATGCCTTTGTAAATATCTGTCGATCGCAATCTGGCTACAGTCATCAATATTTTAGCACCAACCAAATTGTACTGCTCTAATAAATCCTGTGGCTTCGGCCCAGTCGTAAATATATTTTCATGTACAGTACAAGGCACTATTTGGAATTTTTTTGGATTTAAGTTGTTAATTTCGCAAGTGCGATCGCGCGTGTACCTGCTAATAGTCCAAATACTCTCAGCTTGTCTCATTGCTGTTTGATATTTGGGCCCAAGCGGTTCCCACACTTCCTTGCCGTAAGTTAAAATCGTGTAGGGAATTCCCAGCGGCTGGCATAAAGTTTGAATTAGCGGTGCGAGTTTGATGTGACCGCAAAAAACCCGTTGCGGTCGTTTTTGCAGCAAGCGAGTTAGTAATACTGTAGCAAACTTAAGACGGCCAAACCAGGGATTCTCGGTTTTGAGGTAATAAAATTTGAGATTTTTTGACTCGTAAGCATTGTTGCAGTCTGGGGAATCTCGCAGCAGCAAAACTTCAGCTTGCGGCGAGTTTGTCCTTGCAGTTATTGACACGTAAGCTTTGAAAATGTCTTTAACGTAGGATTGAATGCCGCCTTCGCTGGCAAATATTTCTAGGAAGCAGAATAGGTGATTTGTCGATCGCATCTCAGATTTACGCATTGACAGCGCAGACAATTATTGCTGTATAGTGACTTTGCAAAAAAGGGCGATCGCCCTTTTCCAGAGCTTTTAAACCATGTCAAGATGACTGTTGTTGCAGGTTTTACAGCCAAATATTGGACTTATCTACTCTCACCGTTGGTTTTGAGCGGCGATATGCTTTTTAACTAGCTGCATGGGTGAGCGCGAAGCTTCGCTTTAAGTTTACTATGATCTACCGTTATTGACTGTAAGCTTAATGATTTTTTACAATATCCTACCCCAAGCAAAATTTAAGATTTATTGAGTTGGTGCGGCGCGTGCGACCAGACTGCGGATTAGCAGACCGATGCCGATCGAGGCGATCGCATTTTTAGTTTTTGGTGAAAGTATGGTCTATCTAAAGATAGATATAGAGCCAGTATGTAACTGTTATCATCAGCAACATAGAGAGTTAAATTAAATATGACTCAGCCAGGTTTTAAAAACAATTTCTGAAAGATTTTGTCTAAAATATTCTCCTAAAATTTTTTCACGCCTTGCTAAAAAATCAATGCTCAGAAAGCATTAGAATAATTAAGATGGTTGATTATTTTTGAATCGAGGAGAGAGATTAGTATTCATATCTTTTCGTTTACAAAAGTAGTCTAGCGAGCCGAGCGAGAAAGTTTTACGAGCTGAAAATAAACACGATCTCGTACAACCGCGTACAAAGAAAAGCCGCTCACCTAAAACATTAGGTATTCGAGCTTAAACCTAACAAAAGCTAATGTTAGGTTGGCAACGTCATATTTACGAGCGACTCTCTCCAAACGAGAATTCATTGGAGTTTGAGGTGAAACGAGTAACGATCGCACTCAGTCTTTTTAGTCTACTCAGCAGCACTCTGGCAAGTTGCACCGCAGCTTCCCAGAACGCTCAAAACAGTATACAACCAAGCAGCTCCGAACTTTCATCAGTTGCTGTAGCAGTCCGCGACCTCGGCAATCCATTCTTCGTACAAGTTGGCAAGGGCGCTGAGGCCGAAGCCAAGAAAATCGGCGGTGCAAACGTGAGGACAACTCTCGTTTCCAGCGGCGACGATTTAAATCAGCAATTTAATCAAATCGAAAACTTTATTGCCTCTAAGGTCAGCATGATTGTACTCAATGCTGCGGACACAAAAGGCATTGCACCCGCTGTCGAAAAAGCCAAGCAAGCCGGAATTCCGATAATTGCAGTTGATACCGGCGCCGAGGGAGGCGTGGATGCCACAGTTACTTCAAATAACGTGCAAGCTGGCGAAGTAAGCTGTCAATATATAGCCGATCGCTTGCAAGGAAAAGGCAGTGTTGTGATTATCAACGGGCCTCCCGTCGCTTCAGTAGTCGAGCGAGTTCAGGGTTGCCAGAGTGTCTTCTCCAAATATCCAGAACTCAAGGTTCTTTCCAAAGATCAGAACGCTGAAGGCAGCCGCGATGGCGGGTTGAGAGTCATGAGCGATTTGCTGACTTCTTTCCCAAAAATTGATGCTGTTTTTGCAATTAATGACCCCTGTGCCATTGGTGCAGAATTAGCAGCCAAACAGGCACAACGGAGCGAGTTCTTTATTGTTGGAGTCGATGGTGCACCTGAAGCTTTAGATGCGCTCAAGCAGAACAACAGTTTATTTGTGGCTACAGCAGCTCAAGATCCATTTCGCATGGCAGCCAAGGCCGTTGAAGTCGGGAACGACATTCTCAAAGGAAACAAGCCAGCCAATCCAAACATTCTGATTCCAGTCGCGCTGATTACTCGCGAAAACGTCAATCAACATAAAGGCTGGACAAGTGAATAAACCAGGAATCGCTGGCAAACGAGTTGTTTGGGAAATTACTTATTTTTAGTAGTCATTCGGCTATTGCTAGGGGTAAGGTGCCCAATGAGCACTATACAGAGAGATCTGCCATTAATTCCACAAATTGATGGAGCAAACCTCGACTTGTAATTCGCATAAAATTACGGTATTTGCGATGGTAAATAGCACTCAAGATTCAATTAAAACTAAGCCCGTCCTCGAAATGCAAGGTATTAAAAAAACCTTTCACGGTTTTACAGCCTTGCACGATGTAAATATAACCGTTTACCCGGGTGAAGTCCACGCCCTCATGGGGGAAAACGGTGCGGGCAAAAGTACGCTGATGAAAATTCTGGCGGGAGCCTACATAGCCGATGCAGGCGAAATCAGAATTGACGGTCAAGCTGTTAAGATGACAGACCCCGCTCAAGCCCGAGATTTAGGGATAGCGATTATTTATCAAGAACTCAATCTCGCCCCCAATCTGACAGTTGCTGAAAACATTTTTATGGGCAGCGAGCTGAAAAAAGGAGGTACATTTTTAGATCAAGATGAAATGCGGCGCAAGGCATCTGAGGTCTTGAAAAACCTCGATGCAAATTTTGAGGCTGGAGACCTGGTTTCGACACTTTCAATTGCCGAACAGCAGCAAGTGGAAATAGCTCGGGCGCTCAAACACAATAGCCGAATTTTAGTGATGGACGAGCCGACGGCAGCGCTTTCAGACCGCGAAACAGATAAGCTTTTTGAAGTGGTTCGCCGCTTGCGGAATGAGGGCATTGCTATTATTTATATCAGCCACAGAATGGCAGAAATTTATGCCCTTGCCGATCGCGTGAGCGTCATCCGTGATGGCGGGTATATTGGCTCTCTTGAAAAGCACGAAATTTCGGCCGAACGCCTGGTGGAAATGATGGTGGGTCGTTCTTTACAGGATTTGTACGAAAACAAGCATGAAATAACACCGGGTGCAGTAGTTCTTGAGGTAACAAATTTAAGCGACGGCAACAAAGTAAAGCCTGCCAGTTTTAAACTTCATGCGGGCGAAATTTTGGGTTTAGCGGGTTTAGTTGGCGCCGGCAGAACAGAACTTGCCCGCCTAATTTTTGGTGCAGATCGGAAGGTAAGCGGTGAAATCAAACTGGAAGGTCGTCATCTCAATGTCTCGACACCCGATGAAGGAATGGCCGCCGGAATTGCTTACGTGCCAGAAGATCGCAAGGCTCTCGGACTATTTTTAGAGGCTAGTTCGGGTGAGAATATCACCATGAATGTCCTCGCTCGAGAAGCAAAAGCTGGCATTATTAACGAAAATTTTCTCTTGAGAATTGTCAATGATGCTATTAATAATTTGCAGATTCGCCTTGCAAGTCCGAGCATCAGGGCTATGGATCTTTCTGGGGGAAATCAGCAGAAGTTGCTGCTAGCGCGTTGGTTGGCTATCAACCCAAAGGTACTTTTACTAGATGAACCGACGCGGGGTGTGGACATTGGCGCCAAAAGCGAAATTTATCGAATTATTAGCGATTTGGCAGCCAAGGGCGTAGGTATTTTAATGATTTCCAGCGAACTGCCGGAAATTGTGGGAATGAGCGATCGCGTCTTAGTGATGCGAGCAGGAAGCCTCGTCGGTGAGGTAGGCGGCTCGACAGGGGAAGCAATTACGCAAGAGAACATTATGGCTTATGCCACCGGGGCAACAGAGGTAAAAAAATCATGAGTCAAACAGAAGTAAAAAGCACCAGAAATCAATCAAGCGATCGGCAGAAAACAAGTAAAGCTCAAGCTTGGAGAAATTTTATCCAAGTTGCCGGTATCCTGCCGATTTTGGTGGCCATATGTGTAATTTTTTCCCTGGTAACGCCCAACTTTCTTTCCTTAGGAAATTTGATCAATGTCATTCGGCAAGCATCTATCAATATTGTCCTAGCTACCGGCATGACTTTTGTGATTTTGACGGGCGGGATTGACCTTTCTGTTGGGTCAATTTTGGGCGTGACGGCAGTTGTCGGCGTGCTGGTTTCCTTAGTTCCAGGTCTGGGTTGGTTTGCCGTACCGGCTGCGTTAATAGCCGGAGTATTTTTGGGATTAATTAACGGCTCGCTAATTGCCTATTTAGGTTTGCCTCCGTTCATCGTCACCCTCGGTTCTTACACAGCTTTGCGGGGAGTTGCTTATTTAGTAGCTAACGGCACTACCGTTATTAATAGAAATCTGAATTTTGCTTGGGTAGGTAACAATTATGTCGGCCCTATTCCCTGGTTGGTTATCATCGCTTTTCTCGCAGTTTTAGCGAGTTGGTTTGTTTTGCGGCGGACTGTTCTCGGAAGGCATATTTACGCCGTGGGAGGCAACATTCGGGCAGCACGATTGACAGGTATTAAAGTGAGTCGCGTGCTGTTATTTGTCTATGGCGTGAGTGGGTTGCTTTCTGGTTTAGGTGGAATTATGAGCGCGTCGCGCCTTTACAGTGCGACGGGGATGTTAGGGCAAGGCTACGAATTAGATGCGATCGCTGCTGTAATTTTGGGAGGAACCAGTTTTACAGGTGGAATTGGCACTATTTGGGGTACTTTGCTGGGGGCTTTAATTATTGCCCTGCTCAACAATGGACTAACTCTCATGAACGTGTCTTTCTTCTGGCAGTTAGTTGTGAAAGGTCTGGTGATAATTATCGCAGTGACGATTGACAAACTTCGCACCGGTTCAAGCGCAGCGTAATATTGCTAATTCGGTCGATCGGTTCCTTATGCGGAGCTTTGTCCTATGCACATCCAGCATTTTCCTCACCTGATTACTGCTTTTATCCTGGGAGCACCGGGTGTATTCCTACTAACATCATTCCCAAGTTTTGCTGCACCAATTGATAGATTAGTTGCTCCTGAACCGTTAAATACCTTGGCAGAAAAACCCTTCGCGCAGGTGAATTCTGTCTCTCAACTCTCGGATGTAAAACCCACTGACTGGGCGTTTCAGGCGCTGCAATCTCTAGTAGAACGCTACGGCTGCATTGTCGGTTATCCCGACGGAACTTACAGAGGAAACCGGGCGCTGACGCGGTACGAATTTGCCGCAGGATTGAATAGCTGTCTCGATCGAGTCAGCGAACTAATTGCCACAGGAACAACCAACCAGATTACTGGGGAAGATTTAGCGATCGTCCAAAAGCTGCAAGCAGAATTTGCCACTGAATTATCGGTGTTGCGGGGTCGAGTCGATACTCTCGATGCACGCACAGCCGAACTAGAAGCGAATCAGTTCTCGACTACGACGAAGCTGAATGCGGAAATTATCGTGGTGGTAACAGATACCTCGGGTAACAGTGTTGGGGATTCGCGCGATCGCACCAACACTATTATTGCCAACCGGGGCCGATTAAATTTGGAAACCAGTTTCACCGGTCGCGATATGCTGAGAACCCGTTTGGAATTCGGCAACTTGGGCAGGATTGCCGACAACACGGGTACAAATATGACGGCATTGAACTTTGATGGCAATGTCGATAACACAATCACCGTCCCTCACATATTGTATGTCACCCCGCTGACCTCTAATCTCTCGCTGACCGTGGGCCCCACAGGTGTTGGGTATTCCGATATTACCGATTTGCTGACTCCTCCCACTATCGCTAGCGATAGTGAGGGAATTCCCTCGAAGTTCGGACAATACAGCCCCCTCTACCGCCGGGGAGGTGGCGGTGCTGCTGTCAACTGGACGATCGTCAAAAACCTCACCCTGACTGTGGGCTATGTAGCTGGAAATCCCAATCTCTCCCAGCAAAGTAACGGTTTATTCAACGGTTCCTACAATGCTCTGGTTCAGCTTGCCTACCGGGGCGATCGCGGAGCAATTGGGGTAGCCTATTCTCGTACCTTTGCACCAAGCGGTAAAGCCGACCTCACAGGCGGTACGGGCAGTTTTCTGGCTGCGCGACCGTTTGGGGACAATATTGCTACATCCAGCGATTCTGTAGCCGTACAAGGATTCTACCGCCTTGCTCCCCGCTTCCAAGTTCACGGTTGGGGCGTTTATACTCGCGCCAATGCAGAAAATTCCGGTGTTAGCAGCGTTTCGGATGGTAGAGGTGGCGTGGTTTTGCTAAATGTGGACGGTGACGATCGCGCCGATATTGTGTATGCAGCGATCGGGATAAGTTTCCCAGATGTAGGAGGTGAAGGCAACCTACCCGGGATTTTGGTGGGTTTGCCAGGTCGCGTGACGAGCAGTAATGTGCGCCGCGAGCGAGATACTTCCTATCACATTGAAGCGTTCTATCGCTTTCAGGTCAACGACAACATTTCCATCACCCCTGGTGTTTGGGCCGTTGTTAATCCTGAGAATGACAGCCGCAACGATACTCAATGGGTTTGGTTGCTCCGCACGGGCTTTAACTTTTAACCGGAAAGATCTTTTACTAACCTAGTCCTGGACGCAAAAACCCAGTTTCTTGACGTAATTGCCTCATTTGAGACGATTATCACAAGAAACCGGGTTTTTTAGACTGATAGTGCATCCAGGGCTTCAATTCCATGCCACACAACAAAAAACCCCTACCATCGCTGGCTGGGGTAGAAAATTATCAGGGTGCATCTACTAATGTGCTTACTATAGCATCTATTGTGGGGTGTCACCCCTGATTGGTGACACCCTGGAAGAATTTTTAATTAGAATAAATTATAATTGAGGTTATAAAAGATTGAGAAAACTTGTAGTTCCGAGCGGATTGTCCCCCTTAACCTAAGATAGGACAGACGCAGGAATCCTCAGAAACCTTGTTAATTCATAGATTTATGCTTGCCAAAGCCAAGATTTTCCAATAAACCGGGTTTATGAGCGCAAGTCCGATAAAATTTAAAATTTAGAATAAATCTGTGCTAGACCTCAAATTAATCCGAGAAAACCCGCAAGCCGTGCAAGAAAGCCTCAACCTGCGCGGAGGTAACTATGAAATCGAGCCGATTTTGCAATTAGACAAACAGCAGCGGGAGTTGGAAGGCAAGCGATCGCAACTGCAAGCCCGCAGCAACGAAATTGCCAAACTCATCGGTCAAAAAAGAAAATCGGGTTTACCCCTCGAATCTCCCGAAATTCAAACTTTGCAAGCAGAAGGCAACGCAGTCGGCACGCAGTCGAACGAACTGCAAGCACAGGAAAAAGACCTAAAAGCTCAAATAGAAGCTCTATTGCTACCGCTGCCAAACTTGCCGAGCCCGTCAACGCCGATCGGCAAAAATGAAGAGGAAAACATCGAAATCCGGCGCTGGGGAGACGAATACATTCCCCAAAATTCCGGTATTTTACCGCACTGGGAAATCGGCGAAAAATTAGGAATTATCAACTTTGAACGGGCAGTAAAAATCGCTCAGCCCCGCTTTGTCACCTTAATTGGAGCTGGTGCAGCCTTGGAAAGAGCGATAATTCAATTTATGCTCGACCGCCACACAAAAGCAGGTTATGTAGAAGTTATTCCCCCATTTTTAGTTAACACTGAATCCCTGACTGCTACGGGTCAATTACCCAAATTTGCTGAAGAAAGTTTCAAGTGCGACCAAGATGATTTGTGGTTAATTCCTACTTCCGAAGTTCCGGTTGTCAATTTGTACAGAGGTGAAATTTTGACAGCAGAACAGTTGCCAATTTATCACTGTTCTTACACTCCTTGCTTTCGCCGCGAAGCTGGCAGTTACGGCAAAGATACGCGGGGATTAATTCGATTGCACCAATTTAATAAAGTTGAATTGGTGAAACTCGTGCATCCGAGTACCTCCGAGGCAGAGCACGAAAAGTTAGTGCAGGATGCTGAGGGAGTTTTGCAGGCGCTGAAATTGCCTTACCGGGCGATCGAACTGTGTACGGGCGACTTAGGTTTCGCGGCGACAAAAACCTACGATTTAGAGGTGTGGCTGCCATCTGCGGGCAAATACCGCGAGATTTCCAGTTGTTCAAACGTCGCAGATTTTCAGGCGCGGCGGGCAAATATTCGCTTTAAAGAAGCGGGGAAAAAAGGCACTCAATTCGTTCACGCCCTCAACGGTTCCGGTTTAGCTGTGGGCCGCACAATGGCGGCAATTTTGGAGAATTACCAGCAGCCAGACGGAACTGTAAAAGTGCCGGAAGTGCTGCAACAATACTTGGGACGGGAAGTTTTATAAGTCACTAGGCCATTGAAATCGCCGAGTAATATTAATTCCGGTTGCATCGGAATTAATATTACCCGGAATCAGGACACGACAGTGCCGTGTCCCTACAATTTATCACCGTAAGGATACGGCACTGCCGTATCCTCTATATCATTCCGGCGCAGCCGGAATTGATACTATATTACAAATTTCTTAGAGCTTCCTTGATGTCCAGGGCCAAAAATCTATCCAATGCTAGATACATCCAGTAAACAGATAACTGACTGTCACTGCTAGTCTTGTGAAATCCCAAAGCCAGAGCCTGTTTTTCGTACATGGGGTGAATCATCAGCGTGTACAAGTCGCAAAGATTGGGAAAATCTGTTTGCATTTCGACTAAAAATTTTTGTGTGTCTTCGAGGAAAGCAATTCGGTATTCTGACAAATACTGCGGATCGATCATCCAACTGCGGACAAATACAGACTGGCAATTTGGATCTCCTGGTAGCGCCATATTGAAAGGATCGATATCGGAAATTGAACTTAAATGAAGGCTTTTGCTAGGAGCGTTAAAAAAATTTACTTCTGATTCGGTAGCGGTGGGATAAAGTAAGTAAAACCCGACTGGATTGAGATTATCTGAGCGGCGCAAAACTCGCATTCCCTTTGAGTATTGACTGGCCAAAAGCCGGAGGATTTTAGCAATTTTGTGGGGAACGGCGTTTGTGTTGCGGTTCATCCAGTTGTAATTGGTGGCTAATAAATTTGCAACGGGAATCGCGTCGCACCGGGGGTTAAAATTATCTAATTCGAGTTGTACGGGATTTTGAGGTTCGGAAATATTTAAAATTTCTGGAACGGGTTGAATTTCTATTTCTGTAGTGTTACCGTCAAAGTGTTTTTTAATTAATCCCAGGGCTGCTAATTTATCTAACATCATTCCCGCCGCCCGATCGCTCCCCCGATCGGAATCGCAGTAGAATAGTTCTGCGGCTTCCCGGTGAGTGCACTGCACTTCTGTTGCGGGCAATTCCAGTTTCGCCAGCGGCGGTTTGAGGCGGGGCTGATTTTCCTGAAGCTGTTTAACCAATAAGTAAATCCACAGCCTGATAAAGCATTCAGCCCTAGTGCGAGTTACGCCGACTCGTTTCATCAACAGCGAGACAGCCGTGCGTCGTTGAGATTGAGAATACCAAACATTTATTTCTTCCAAATCCATTGTAGTTGCCAAGCAGTGAAGGAACTCTACTTACATATTGGCTCACTTTCCGAAAAAACTTCACCATGCTTCAGGTGACTTGTGCTTGCTGTTGCTTGATTTCTGTGATTTCGAGAAGCTTGACAAAATAGCTAGTTTCTCGTTGCAACTTCACTGCTTCCCAAGCCACAATCAATTTTAGATATTTCTGGCTTGATTTAACAAAACAACGAACCCGAGTAAATTAGCAACTTTAGAGGTTTACCCCATGTACAGTGCTTATATCAATCGGATTGGCAAATTTTTACCCGGCTCGCCAATTAATAATGATGAGATGGAAGAGTATCTCGGCAAAATTGCCTCGCGCCCTTCGAGAGCCAGGCAGCGAATTCTCAACAGCAACGGCATTCAACAGCGCTACTACGCGATCGACAAACAGCAGCAAACACTATATTCTAACAGCCAAATGGCAGCGTTTGCCGTCCGTGACGCGCTCGCCCAGGGAAATTTGGAGCCAGGGGCGATCGACTTATTGGCCTGCGCTACCACTTTACCCGATTTATTAGTACCGGGATTTGCCAGCACAGTACACGGGGAACTTTCCGAATTATCTCCCCTAGAAATAGTGTCAACTCAAGGAGTTTGCTGTGCCGGAGTTAGTGCTTTAAATTACGCCGCATCCCAAATCGAACTCTGCAAAAAACAAACAGCAATTGCCGTCGCTTCCGAATTTCCCTCGCGCCTGTTCAAAAACACCAAATTTGAAGCAGAAACTTCCGTGCAAGCGGGAAAAACCCTGCCTTTCGATACAGAATTTTTGCGCTGGATGCTATCAGACGGTGCCGGAGCATTGTTGCTGCAAAACCATCCCAACTCCACGGGAATTAGTTTAAAGATAGAATGGATTGAACTCGTTTCTCATGCCAACGCCTATCCTGTTTGTATGTATTCAGGATTAGCCAACGAAACATCAACCAAAAGCTGGCTGGATTATTCCTCCTACCTCGATGCAGCCACAGCGGGAGCTTTTGACTTGCGGCAAAATATTCGCTTGCTGGACAATGTAATGAAATTAGGCGTTGAAGGTTGGCTGCGGTTGATTAAATCAGGGAGAGTTTGTCCGCAAGAAATCGACTGGTTGCTGTGCCACTACTCGTCTCACTTTTTCCGGGGACAAATTGTAGAACTTCTGGAACAAGCAGGCTGCATGATTCCCGAAGAAAAATGGTTTACTAATTTGTACGCGCGGGGAAATACAGGGTGCGCTGCGATTTATTTAATGTTAGAGGAATTGTTCAATTCTGGTAAGTTGCAGCCCGGGCAAAAAATCTTTTGCTTTGTGCCTGAAAGCGGGCGATTTACAACCGCCTACATGATGTTAACTGCTGTGACAAATACCAATCAACCTATAATTTCTCAAATTTCTAACTTTCTTGAGGTTCCCGAAGCTTCGCCTCTCGAAAGCGTTAAACCCGAACAGCCAAACTCTCCGCAAGCTTATTTGTTGCGGGAGTTAGCATGGATTTGGCTGAAGTTCGATCGCGAAATTCGTTCTGTTCCCATTGTCCGCAAATTGTACCGGGGAGAGTTTACAATAGAAGACTATCAAGCTTTACTTTGCAATCTGCGCCCGCAAGTTGTCGAGGGAGCTCGCTGGATTGCTCGCGCTGCTTCTAACATGAGTGATTTTCGCCTGCGATCGACTTTTATCGGTCACGCCCAAGACGAACACCGCGACTATCAAATGCTAGAACAAAATTATGTTGCTGTGGGCGGTGAATTGTCAAAAATTGTGGAATATGATAAGAATATTGGCAGCGAAGCACTGTCAGCTTTTATCTTCCACCAAGCATCGCGGGAAAATCCGGTTGATTTAATTGGCAGTATGTTTATCATCGAAGGATTGGGCAATCAGTTGGCAGGAAAATGGGCAAAACAAATTCAAGAAACTCTCGGTTTGCAAGATGAACAAGTATCGTTTTTAGCTTATCACGGAGCTAACGACGAGTCGCACCTCGGCAAACTGGAAAATTTGATTAATGCCGAATGGATGACAGATGATATAGCCCGCCGCATTGTCAAAACCGCTCGCGTCACTGCTCGTTTATATTTGCTGCAATTGGAGGAAATTTGCTAATGCAAAAGCTGCAAAAACAAGATACCGAAAATCTCCCAGATGAGCGAAAAATCCCTTACGCTACCAAACCCTACAACCGCCGAGATCCGAATGTTTGGGACGTGCTGTTTTGCGATCGGTCGATTCCCGTCGATTTAGTGGCAAAAGCATACATGATGCGGGATTTGCAAAGCTGGACTCGCAATTATTTGCTCATCCCAATCAAAGTAATTGCTAACGTATTGCTGGCGGTAATTATGACAACAAAGCGCTTATTGCCCTTTCAATTTCGCGCTTACAGTTTAATGCACAAATCGGCTGCATTTTTCCTGAATAACTTTGTCTCGCCAGAAGCTTGTTATTTAATTGTCCGGCACATCTGCGCCGGCTCCAACATTATCAACTTCTTGATTGATAACGGCCCCGACACCCAGATTGAAAAGTCAAAGCTTGATCCGCGCACAGTTAGCGATTTAGCTGACAATGCGTTTCTCGAACACGACTTAATTCTCTATAACTTTGTCTGGGATTACAACCAGGCAATGCTGACAAATCCTAACTGGTTGCAGGCAGTCAAAAAACGGGGAATTAATTATGATAGCATTCAACCAGTAGAAGTTTCAATAGATTTTGAAAAACGCAGATGGCTCAAAATTCTGGATTTAGAATCGGCGATCGAGCTGTTTAAAGTTTTTTATTCTCTGTGTTTGACTAGCGACGAATTTGCGCGAGCAGTGATGTCGCTTCAGTTAGATGAAAACTTCGGAGTTTACGTCAGCGAGATTACTGGAAATTGCGACTGGAATCATGTAATTGTCAACCGCCACCCGCTAGCGCCAAACAGTCCGTTTAATGCGGCACGCGACTTGTTTTTGCACGGGATAATTTCGGAATATCTCTATCGGTATTTGGAACTGCAAAAAGAGATGAACTAAACTCCGATTAAATAACCCTAAATACCGTAGGGTGGGTTTTACCAAAAATATTGAATAACCGCAAACAATCTACCTAAACCCGCCCCATACAACTAATAATCTACATCAACCCTTTCTTTGATATAATAAAAAAATGTAGATTCCAATTGACCTTTGAGCGGGGCGGGTTTACGAGATTGTTTTTTTAGGCATAGATGGCTGGTAAAACCCGCCCTTACGCAATCAGAAATTATAGTAGATTTTTCAGGTAAAGTTAATAGGAGAACTCAAGCTGCTGCTAGCTGTAAGTATTCCGCTGATTTCGGCAAATTCTGATTCACAACAATCCATTTACCTGTAATCGGGTCGCGGTAAGTAATAAACGGATTGGATTTTAAGGGTTCACTGCAAGGTTTAGCCGCCATTTGTACACACTCCCAAAAACTGGTATTGAATAACTACTACAACACCCTACCTTTAATCATCGGATGTTTTGCCTAAAATTCGCGTGATTTATACCTGAACAATAGGTGATATTTTATGTATGGTTTGGTGACAGCGAGCAGCGACCTAATGTGATTGAAAACTGCGTTGGCAGTGAGCAGTATCACCAAAAAGCATCCGTAAAAAAAATCTGCCTTTTGGCTTTTACCTTCTACCTTCAAGAGAGCGACTATTTTAGTGTAGATCTGATATTATTAAGTAAGGTAAAGACGTTTATCAGAGATCCCCTCACAAACTTATGGTGCTATTTGGATTTGGCAAAAAGTCGAGCCTGCCCTCTCCCCAAGAGGCATTACCGGGACGGGCAGAGTCGATGTCGGTACCGGCAAGTCACTTTGTTAACGGCAATCCGCTCAAACCTCCCTTTCCAAACGGCATGGAGACTGCCTTGTTTGGCCTGGGCTGTTTTTGGGGAGCAGAACGCAAATTTTGGCAGCAAAATGGAGTTTTTTCGACGGCTGTTGGCTACGCAGCCGGGATTACTCCAAATCCTACTTACAACGAAGTTTGCAGCGGGATGACGGGACATAACGAAGTAGTTCTGGTTGTGTTCGATCCGAAAGTAATTAGTTACGAAACGCTGCTCAAAGTTTTTTGGGAAAGTCACAATCCTACTCAAGGAATGCGTCAGGGCAATGATTCTGGTACTCAGTACCGATCGGGAATTTACACGTATTCAGCTACCCAAATGCAGCAAGCTGAAGCTTCGCGAGATGCTTACCAGCAGGCTTTGACGGCGGCCGGTTACGGAAAGATTACCACTGAGATTATTGAGGCTCCTGAGTTTTATTACGCAGAAAGCTATCACCAGCAGTATCTTGCTAAAAACCCGAACGGTTATTGCGGTTTGGGCGGTACTAAGGTTTGTTTGCCTGCTATGTCTCAGGCTTAAAACTTGACTCAGCTTAGGGATAGGGACACATAGAGCGGGACACAACATTGTTGTGTCCCTACAAAATGGATGAGGACACAACAATGTTGTGTCCCTACACAAGAGGGATTTTAGGTAGCAACAAAAAGCTGAATATGTTAGTAGTTTAAAACAGGTATTAAATGTTGAGTGCTGTTGTAATTATCAATCTACTAATATCTCTGGTTTGCTTTTATATCGCTGCGAAGGTGTGGAAAATCAGGCGGACGATCGCACTTTTAGAAATTCGGATCGCGGCAATCGAACGCTGTAGCAGCAATGTCCTCAGCACGTCGCCGGATTTTCTTGCTAACAGGCAGCAAGGTACCCGCCAACTGCGACGGCGTTATCAACAATTAGAATTGCAACTGCAACAAGTTCAGCAACTTTTGGGATTGCTTGGTTTGGGACGGACGCTTTGGCGGAGGCGCGCTCGACCTTTGAGGTAAGCTATCCTAAAACAGTCGCCCGTGCTGACTCCCTAGGATTGTCAACAATATTTCTACCTTTGCAAAGGGCTGCGATCGGGCAAACGTGCCTAAAATTGGTGTATAGAGAGAAGTTATACAAATGTCAACTAAACGTTCAGGATTATTTATTGGCGGTTTGCTTGTGGGTTCTGCGATCGGGGCCGTGACTGGGTTGCTGATGGCACCGCGAACGGGCAAGGAGACGCGGCAGATATTGAAAAAATCGGCTGATGCTTTGCCGGAGTTGGCGGAAGATTTATCTACTAGCGTGCAGTTGCAAGCCGATCGACTTTCTGAAACTGCAATCCGAAATTGGGACGAAACTTTGATTAGACTCAAAGAGGCGATCGCGGCTGGTCTGGAGGCGACTCAGCGGGAACGCCAAACGCTGTCGGAAACTGAAGTCGAAGTGAGTCCCCCGTTGCGCCCTCCCGTCCGCTAAATGACATGAAATCCCAAACCCCAAATCCCAGATTCAAGTGAGCGATCCCATATTTTGGCTAGGACTTTCGATTTTTCTAGTGGCAGTTAGCCTGACTGCTGTTTTAGTGACTTTAATACCTGCCGTGCAAGCCCTGGCCAGGGCGGCGCGCAGCGTGGAAAAGCTCGCTGACACGCTTTCTCGCGAATTTCCGCCCACTTTGGAGGCGATTCGGTTGACGGGGCTGGAAATTAGCGAGTTGACAGATGATGTCAGCGAGGGAGTACAAAGTGCGGGCGAGGTTGTCAAACAGGTCGATCGAAGTATTGGTAGCGCTAAAAAGCAGGCGCAAAACGTGCAGGTAACAACTCGCAGCGTGGTGACTGGGATTAAGGCTGCTTGGAAAACTTTAACTCGGAAGCCGCCCGTGTCTGGGACAAATCGCCGATCGACAGAGAGATTGTCGCCGAGTCAAAGAAGTGCGATTTCGCTGAGGGATTCGGGTTTGGAGGATAGGTATTCTGGGGCTTACGGTGCGGGTGCGAGTAATGGGGAATCGCCCCGGTTGAGGGGTAGCGATGGTTCGGGTTTGCCGGGGGATGCGGAAGATTTTGAGGAAGTGCGATCGAACGATTCTTGATTGCACCCAATTCCTCATCATCCCTCCACAGCACACCCATCCCACCAGCAAGGATTCCGATCGATAAAATCCATCAAAGCATCATACTTAGGCGAACCCTTTTGTTCCACATATTCCAAAGCGCCCCAACTTCCCCACTTACTAAATCCACCCACGTCCACAAAGTGCATGAAAAGACTGCCTCCAGCTTGTTTCCAACTATTCAGTAATTGGGTGTACATATCATACATTTCTGGACGCCTATTTAATTCCATAAAAAACTCAGTCAGTTTTTCGTTATTCTCCACTCCTTCAGTACCTACAATATGTTGACCGCCCTCGTAAACAAATAACTTGAGACCTTTTTTTTGAGCCACATCTAAAAAATACTTAAAGTCATTATCAACATCTGGCAAACTATCTTTGAAGCCAGGAAGTAACCCGCCCTCTCTTAATTGCTTAAAAGCTTTTCCAAACCCGCCATCTGCGTCCTTCAACCAAGACTCTACTGTGCTGACACTTTCTTTCCCGCCCAAGTTGCCGCTAAAATATCCAGCTATGGCTAGGGCATCAATGCCGTGTTGATAACAAGGTTTATTGCCCTCAGCTACCCAAGAGGAACACTCTAAAGCATAAGTTTCTAAATCTCTCCAGCCTCTTTGAACTCCTAAAACGCAGACAACTCGATTCTTTTGATCCTCAAAAACACCTTTCCAGATATCGCACATTTGAGCAGTACGCATTCCGTACCATTGCATAAAAGCATCGCCTTTATCTCCCCACTTCGCTTTACCTTGTTCTAAAGCATAATGCGATTGTGGAAATGACCAATTCCAAACCTCATTAGAATACTCTACATAAACTTTCAGCTTTGGATCTACACTATCTTTTACCCTTTTAGCAAAGTTAGTCATATATTCATCAGTAGCCTGATGCGGGATATTAAACCAGGGTTCTGCTTGGACTTTGTTAGCTAAATTCACCATAACTTCTATGGGAACATTTCCTCTATAAGCATAGGATACGCTCTCTGGTTTAGGTCGGTTTGACCAGTCTTTTTGTTCCGAACCATTTGTTCCCATCCAGTCCATAAAACGCAAAACTTTAAACTTTTTAATCTTGTCTATAAACAGCGGATTAAATATTTCACCGCTTTGATAAAGCTGTTCATCTTGGGATCGAACAACTTTAATATTGCGGATATAGTTCCCTGTTTTCTTTGGATCGGTAGCAGTAATTATAATCATTATGCCTCCGCCTTGTGTGGCATCCACATTAATGATATCCCTCCCGGGTTTCGACGCAGCCTCATCTTTTTTGGCATCATAGGTATATTCGATCGCACCCTCACCCTCATAAGTAACAATATATTGCCCTGAAGGATAGCGATTGGGGATTTCCCTCAGTAATAGGGTACTTACCCTAGTATATTTAGGAGCATCTTCGGGAGACGGAAGAGACTTCACCCACCCGTTTTCATCAAGGTTTAAAAGATTATACTCCTCTGTATCCCATTCGCCTTTACAGTTTGGTTGTCCGGTGACGCATTGAGTTATCCATTGTCTAGAAGATTTAAAAGCATCTAAAAAAGGTAATTGTGTGGAGTAGTCAGCAATACCACTAAGCCCAACTCCTAAAGAAGAGCGAGAATTTGATGTATTTTGTACATCTGCACGCACAGCTACTTTGTTATCTACTTGCCGTGCTGCTGTGGGAGCAATATTAGTTGTTAAAGCCCAACATCCGGGAATGAAAATGACAAAAATTAATAAACCCAGCACAAAGCCCAGAGCTTTTTTGTTCGATCTGATACTTAATCGAGACATAATTTTGACTGATTTTATTGTTTTAGGTAAAATCCGAGCGGTAAGACAGTTTTAATTTTGATATCTTATCAAAAAGTTCCTTCTAAAACTATCAGCTATAAGATTATTAACATTTTTGCCTCTCAGTGGAGGGGCGATCGCCCTTTCTGTCCCCAAGTGCGATCGCCCTTATCTAACTTCTATTCTCCTCACATTACTAAGCAACTGCAAGTTCATATTGCAGAACTAAAATTTCATCGGCTTTTAACATAGCCATAGCATATTCAATCCCTTGACTATCAGCAAACTCCACTAAATACTGACATTCCTTTCCCGTATCATCATACACTTCAATAATAGTTCCCACAAGTCCAACTGGCAAACTAGAAATAGATGCGTATTCTGGTTCCACTAGCGCTAATCGCGTATTTGAAATCGGCTTGAGAATCGCAACAGAATCTAAAAGTCTAAAGTTTTTGAGCATAGTTTAACAAAAGCTGAAATCCAACAACGGTTAGAATTAGTTGAAGTAATTTCCCTGAAGTACCTTCTCAAGGTTTTTAGGGGCAGGTTTAGTTAGAATATACACGCTTTCAGCGAGTTTACCCATTTCACACACCCGCCCTCCCCACGCTAGGATTTACCCCTTACTTAGGCCTTAAGTTCGCGCTGCTAAACTCAGAAGCCACAATCATCGACCCAATCCCCGCATCCGTAAATATTTCTTGCAGCAAAGCATGAGGAATTCGACCGTCAATAATGTGAGCACCATTTACACCCTGAGCCAAACTCCGCACACAACAATTAACTTTCGGAATCATCCCCCCAGACACAACTCCCGACTCAACCAACTGTCTCGCTTCTTGAATATCTAACTTAGCAATCAGACTATCCGGCTTGTGATAATCCTCCAAAATTCCCGCAGTATCAGTCATCAAAATCAACTTTTCCGCTCCCAAACCAGCCGCAATTTCCCCAGCCACCGTGTCAGCATTAATGTTGTAAGATTGACCCTTTTCATCGGCTGCCACGCTCGACACCACCGGAATATAACCGCTGTTCACCAAAGACTCCAAAATCTGGATTTTCACGCTGCTGACTTCACCAACAAATCCAATTCCTTCCCGACCATCTGGACGAGCTTGAATCAGATTGGCATCCTTGCCGCACAATCCCACTGCTTTGCCGCCAGCTTGGTTGATTAACGAAACAATTTCCTTATTTACTTTCCCCACCAAAACCATTTCTACAACTTCCATTGTCGCCGCATCAGTCACTCTCAAACCATCCTTAAATTGCGGCTCAATTCCTAATTTTTCCAGCCAAATATTAATTTCCGGGCCGCCGCCGTGAACCACAACCGGACGCATCCCCACGCAAGCTAGCAGCACAATATCCCGAACCACCTTGTCTTTGAGATTGCTATCTTTCATCGCCGCACCGCCATATTTGACCACTATGGTGCGACCGGCAAAGTGTTGAATGTAAGGCAGTGCTTCGGACAGCACCTCTACTCGATTAGTGTCCGAATTCCTAACAAAATCGCTTTGTTTGAGCATGGGTAAATTACAAAAGACTAAAAACTTAATTCTAAACTTTAATGGCTAAAGCACATATTAACAGCCACAAAAATCACTTTTTGCCTTGATTTTATCGGCGCGCAGGCTCGATCGCCTTTATTGAACCCCATCCTCAAAAATTTCATAGGTATTTTTAATAAAGCCATTAAAAATTATGTACTATAACTTATACATTTTTTGCTACAGTCAAGAAATGTATAGCTCCCTTGATTTACTTAACGTTTTATGTTAACTGCTGTCGCCCAAGACTCCGAAAACCTTCAGTACAAGCTACCATCAGAGACTGACTCATCCCCCCGGATGACGGTATTTTGCGATTTAGACGGGCCCATAGTCGATGTGTCCGATCGCTACTACGCCACCTATCAACAGGGATTGGCCGACACTCAAGCAGCTTATCTTGCTAGGGGAATCAACCTCAACCTCCAAATCCTCAGCAAACAGCAGTTTTGGCAAATGAAACAAAACCGAGTACCCGATGCTGAAATAGCCAAAAGTTCCGCCTTGTCGGGAGAAGAAATTCACGTTTTTCTCGGATGCGTCAGTCAGATTGTCAATCAACCAGACTTGTTGCACTTAGATCGCATCCAGCCGGGAGTGCAATGGGCGATCGGACTTCTGCACTCCCGCGGCGTGCGGCTGATTTTAGTCACCCTGCGGCCGAGAAATCAAGCCGTTCAACTGTTACAAAATTACGGTTTAGCCAGACTGTTTACCAGCATTCGGGGAACTCAGATGGTGGATGCCGCCTATCACAACTATACAGCCTTAAAAACTGAATTGTTGGCTGAAGTTGCAGAAGAATTTGAGTCATCGCTGGGTTCGGCTTGGATGATCGGAGATACAGAAGCAGACATCCTCGCAGGACAAGCATTAGGAATACCTACAATTGCCGTTACCTGCGGCATTCGCAGCCGCTATCAACTACAAAAGCACCAACCTAATTTCATTCTCAGCGACTTGATTATTGCCGTTCATCACTTATTAGGTTCCGGCCAACAAGTAATAGTAGAATGACTCTAGTTAACAGTAATGAGTTAACAGTTAACTGTTGACTGTTAACTGTTGACTAAGGACTAATGACTGAGGACTAATGACTAACTAAGGCTTTTCTACATTCCTGGTGATTTCCCACAAGCGGTTGAGGGGAAAATAAATCACCGGAGCCCAAAGACTGCTAAGAATAGCAGAACACAAAGCCACTCGCTGGTGATAGCTCCAAATTTCCAGTAAAGCCCGATCGCCCATAGCAAAAAATTGCAGCCCCATCACCGTTTCCGCTACCACCGCCATCCCAAATACAATTAACGCGATCGGAATCGGATCTCTCTCAACAATATCTGCCGGAATCGACCAGGTTTTCTGCAAAACAACTGTTAGGATTCCGACAACAACTAGACTCACAGCGTGGGTGGGATGAGGAGCCGTCATCGCATCTTGAAGAAACCCCAAAACCAAGCCCATGCTACCAGCCCCCCAAACTGTACGTTTCCGCTTAATACTCCAAGCTACCAACCAAATTAACAGCCAGTTCGGCCCAATTCCCAGCAATTCCATTCCCGGCATCCGAGTGGGCAATATCAGTATGCACAGCATCACAGATAGAAATGTAACTGCGAAATTGAGAAATTGGCGCGATCGCGAAGACATCCGAGATAAAGCTTTCATTGCTGCTGTACTCCCTCAGATGGTGCAGAAGATTGACTCTGCGAATCCTTTGGTTCGACTTGCTTAGAGTGGGGGTAAACCACCGCCCACTCCAGAGAATTCATCGGTGCAGAGAACTCAACAACAGCTTCTGGAGCCGGAGTTTTATTCATATCCACCGAAACCACTTTTCCCACCGGCAAACCAGGAGGGAACAACTGACTGAAAGAAGAAGTTGAAACCACATCCCCAGGCTTGACATTAGGAACATTATCAAAAAACTCCATCACAGCCTGATTTCCGCCTTTCCCGCGCATAAAACCCATGTGGCGACTGCGGGTAATTCCCACACCCAATTGACTCGTAGCGTCGCTGACTAACAGCACCAAGCTAGTATTAGGAGTAACGCTGACAACCCTGCCTACTAAACCGCCGGGACCCATCACAGTAAAATCTGTTTTAATGCCATCGTTACTGCCGCGACCCAAGGTTACTTGCTGCCACCAGTGGTCGGCGCTCCGACCGACAATAGGAGCTACAATTCCTTGAGGTTTCTTACCCGAAACGTAACCTAAAAGCTCTTTTAGCTTCTGATTTTGATTTTCTAATTCTAATAGCTGCGCTTGCAATTCTTGAGTGCGTGCCGAGATCAGCTCCTCTTGCCCAGAGCCGTTGGCGTGAAAAGGACGAGTCACCCAATTGTAAACTTCAAATACTGCCGCACCTTGTGTTTGCCGAACTCCCCAAGCGGCAGTTACAGCTAAACCTAAAAGAGCAATTTGCAGTCGCAGATCCCACCACTTTCGGAATGTATTTTTTAGCATAATTTCAGTAATCTAAAATTGTTATCTCAGCATTTTAGATTTGAGATTGCAGCCGTATTTCTAAATCCACAATCCCAAATTTGTTAACTACATATTACGCGACGACTGCCCGCTGAAAACCCGTTCCAACTGTTTGTTTTCCAATACCCTACCAGTTCCCAAAACCACGCAGCACAGCGGATCGGCTGCCACGTGAGTGACAATTCCTGTTTCGTGACTGATCAGAGTATCTAAACCTTTCATCAGCGCGCCACCACCAGCGAGCATAATTCCCCTGTCAATAATATCTGCTGCTAATTCGGGGGGGGTGCGTTCCAAAGTACGCTTGACAGCTTCCACAATTACTGAAAGCGGTTCCGACATACTTTCGCGAATTTCTGGGCCTTTGATAGTAACAGTTCGGGGCAAACCAGACAGTAAGTGCAAGCCCCGCACTTCCATCATTACGTCGTCATCCTCTGGAGTTGGATATGCAGAACCCACCTGAATCTTAATTTCTTCAGCAGTGCGTTCGCCGATGACCAAATTGTGAACTTTTTTCATGTATTGGACGATCGCCTCGTTGAGTTCGTCGCCGGCTACCCGCACAGATTCACTGATCACCGTACCTTGCAAACTCAAAACCGCAACTTCCGTCGTACCCCCGCCGATATCTATAATCATATTACCAGTCGCCTCAGCAACAGGCAGTCCAGCCCCGATCGCAGCAGCGATAGGTTCATCAATTAACCGCACTTCTCTAGCACCCGCCTGAGTTGCCGCCTCAATGACAGCACGCCTCTCGACTCCGGTGACACCGCTGGGGATGCCAATAATTATCCGCGGCGAAACTAAGCTTCGGCCTTCGTGAACCCTGCGGATAAAAGTCTTGAGCATTAGTTCGGCCGTATCGAAGTCTGCGATTACCCCGTCGCGAAGCGGACGAAGTGCTATGACGTTCCCTGGCGTGCGCCCGAGCATTTTTTTAGCTTCTTCTCCAACAGCCAGCGGTATTTTTAAGTCTTGGTCGATAGCCACTACAGAAGGTTCCTGCAGAACAATACCTTTGCCCGATACATAAACGAGCGTGTTAGCAGTACCGAGGTCGATACCCATATCTCTAGATAACGAAAATCGATTGAGAAGACCCACTGATTTGTACCCCCCCCAAAAACTAAAATACTATTGTGTGCAATAATGTTGTTACAAAAATGTAACCGAGGTGGATTCTATTACGTTTTTCATCCTGAGTCTAGTCAGAAATGTACATTGTCGAGCTCAGGTTGAGCGCAGACTTGCCAATCATCCACCATCAATATGTTCTGCTAAGTGGGTGTACAATCAGGATGAAGCCTCACAAGCGTTGTTCCCAGTTCAGTTTGGAGGCTAATGCGCGTGTGGACTGTTTAACTACATCACCGATCGACCACATTCCCAAAAAAGTTTATGAGTCTTAATGTTGTGACTTTAGTAGGCCGCGTCGGCGGCGACCCGGACGTGAAGTATTTTGAGTCGGGTACAGTTAAGTGTAGTTTGACGCTGGCAGTGAACCGCAGAACCAAGAACAGCGATCAACCAGACTGGTTCAATCTGGAAATCTGGGGCAAAACAGCGCAGATTGCTGCTGACTACGTTCGCAAAGGCTCTCTAATTGGCGTCACAGGCTCTTTGAAGTTCGATCGCTGGCAAGACCGCAATACGGGTTCAAATCGATCGAAGCCGGTAATTAAGGTAGACCATTTAGACTTGCTGGGTTCCAAACGCGACAACGAGTCGGGTATGTCGCAAAACAACAGCGAATTCTAGCGTTTGGGGAATTTGGGAAGTAATATTTGTGAATTGGGTGGGTGCTCGTGACTTCAGAAAAGTTAGAAATTGTTCAAACTGAGTACCAAGCTGGGCAAGTAGCTTTTGAGAGTGGCCGGTATGCTGAAGCTGTGCAGAGTTTAGAAACAGCTACCGGTTTAGTCGATCGAAATTCCCGGTTGGGCGGCGAGGTGCAGATGTGGCTAGTGACAGCCTACGAAGCCTCTGGCAATACAGAAAAGGCGATCGAGCTTTGCCGCAAGCTCACCCGCCATCCTCGCCAAGAAACCCGCCAACAAGCAAAGCGCTTGCTGTTCATTCTCGAAGCTCCCAAACTCACTATCCCTCCTGAATGGATGGTGAAAATCCCTGATTTGGCAGCTTTAGATGAAAATCAATCAATCAGTTTTCAAGCCAATCCGAACGCTGATATCAAGTACGCTAAACCCCAGCCCAGCCTACCAGAACCTGTAGATTTAAGTCAGGTTAATACGAAAGACAATCGATTTATCTGGGTGGCGTTAATTGCGATCGTTTTGATTTTAGGCGGCTTATTTATTAGTTATTAATCATTTTTGGAAGTGGAGTCGCGAAAAAAACCGGTTTCTGTGGTCGGTTGGTAGCGATCGCTAGTTCTTGAGTATAGTGCGAGATGTGAGTTAACATAGGAGTTAAAAAGCTCCACATCCCGATCGTCCGCGATCGCGATAAGCTGTGGGTTCCATCTACAATCTACAATATACAATCCGATGACTTCACTCCCACCCAACCGCGCCAAAACACTCAAAGAAGCTTACCGCGCTTGCGATGTCAAGCCTCTAACGGGCGATGATATTGCCCGGTATTATGTGGATTTGTCTGCAGTACGAAACACAGTAGCGATCGACGATGTTAGCACGGATTTGGATCTTCAAGAACCGGGAGAATTTAACACATTTTTGTTTACGGGACATCGGGGATGCGGCAAAAGTACAGAGTTAAAACGCATTCAGTCGCGTTGGGAAAATGAATATCGGGTGATTTACATAGAATTCGATCGGGAACTAGATGCTTATGATGCTGAATATACCGATTTATATTTGCTTTTTATCAACAAAGTAGCTGATGATTTAACTAAATTACGATTGAAGTTCGATCCCAAACTTTTAGAGAGTTTTGAATCGTGGTTTAAAGATATTACTCAATAAAATGAACAAACCGTTCAATCTTCGGTCAGCATCGAAACAGAAGCAAGTGCAGGCGCAGAAATCCCCTTTATTTCTAAGTTGACCGCCAAATTGATCGGTCAAATCAAAGGTTCTAGCCAACAAAAAAAAGTAATTCGCGAAACTCTTCAGCGTAATTTATCCCGCTTGCAAACAGATATTAACTTGTTGCTAAAAGATGCTTTTGACAAGCTGAGACGCAAATATCCAAACCGCTACCAAAAAGGATTTTTGGTGATTGTTGACAACTTAGACCGGATTCCTCCAAATGTTGGCAATCATTTGTTTTTTGATTACGCTCCTCAACTCCAAGAATTAGACTGTACAATTATCTATACAGTGCCGATTTCAGTAATTTATTCATATAAAAATGTTAGCAACTTGTTTAGCAATCCCAACATCGTGCCAATGGTGAATATTTATGAATTTAATCGCAGCGAGTGCGATTTAAATTACAATCAGCAAAGATTAGAAGGAGTTGCCAGTTTGATCGAACAGCGGGTTGATGTTAGTGCCGTATTTGACGATCGACAACAGTTGCTAGATTTGGCAAAAGCTAGCGGTGGTCACGTGCGACAATTGATGCAGGTAACTCGATCGGCTTGTCGCACAGCCATTACTCGCAAACACAGTAAAGTTTTGGCTGAAGATGTAACTTACGCTTTAAATCAACAGCAATTTGACTTTGAAAGGTCTACTCCTGGGCCAGAATATTATACAATTTTAGCGCAAGTTTGCCTGAATAAAGATATTGATAAAAATGAAATTGGACAAAATTTATTATTCAATCTTTCCGTTTTGGAATACAACGGCAATAGTCGGTGGAATTATGTCAACCCACTCGTAAAACAAAGCTATGCTTTCCAACAAGCCCTGGCATCAATCCAAGGAAATCCCTGAAATAGATCGGCAAAAGATTGTTGAACTCAATCAAGAGTCTTTCGATCAATTGCTGACATTTGTCGATATTGTTCCCGACAACGCCTTTGATTTGGGATTTATCCAAAGCAATTTTGTCAAGGATAGAGATGCGATTATTCAGGCATTGATTAACCACCCCGACTGTCAAGGGATGCAGTTTGAGATTTGGGATTTTCCCGATCCAGATATGCGCTTTTTGATGGATGAAATTCTGAAGGTTTTGCCAACAGTCAAAGTTCAACCGGATAAAAAGTTGATTTTCATTGTGCGGGGAGTGGAAAATGCGATCGGGATGACGGGGGAATATCCGCCGATGCTGGTAGATTTTAATTGGGTACGAGATGCTTATCCGGTTAAAGTGCCGCATCCAATGATTTTTTGTTTGCCGGATTATGCGATTACGCGAGTTGCTAATTATGCGCCGGATTTCTGGGCCTGGAATTCGGGGACTTTTGTGTTCAAAACTCCTGTAAATACTAGAGACGATGCGATTTCTCAAACTCTGGATGCTAGCAAAGGAATTAGCAATTGTGAGTTGCCGGAAAAGCAGGAACGGATCGATTTATTAAAACGGTTATTGATCGAATATACTCCCTCGAATGGGCGCGAGGAAACTCAAGGGGATTTGAAAACTCGCATTAGGGTTTTGAATGATTTGGGAATTGCTTATCGCAGTCGGAGTGAATATAAAACTGCAAAATACTATCTGGAACAAGCGTTAGATTTGGCGAAAGATGATGAAGAGTTCATATCTTTAAAAGCAAATACTTTACATGAATTAGGATGGATTCAGAACGATTGGGGAAATCCCAAAGAGGCGAGCGCATTTTATCAACAATCTCTCGAAATTTACGAAAAAATTGGCAATGTTCAAGGGAAAGCTGCTACTTTGCACCAACTAGCAGGAATCTATGCCGATCGAGAGGAAGTAGAACAGGCGATCGCATTTTATCAACAATCTCTCGAACTTTGGGAAAAAATTGGCAATGTTCAAGGGAAAGCTGCTACTTTGCACCAACTAGCAGGAATCTATGCCAATCAAGGGGAAGTAGAACAGGCGATCGCATCTTATCAACAATCTCTCGAAATTTCCGAAAAAATTGGCAATGTTCAAGGGAAAGCTGCTACTTTGCACTGTCTAGCAATAATCTATGCCAATCGAGGGGAAGTAGAACAGGCGATCGCATTTTATCAACAATCTCTCGAACTTCTGGAAAAAGTTGGCGATGTTCGAGGGAAAGCTGCTACTTTGCACCGTCTAGCAGGAATCTATGCCGATCGAGGGGAAGTAGAACAGGCGATCGCATTTTATCAACAATCTCTCGAACTTTGGGGAAAAATTGGCAATGTTCAAGGGAAAGCTGCTACTTTGCACTGTCTAGCAATAATCTATGCCGATCGAGAGGAAGTAGAACAGGCGATCGCATTTTATCAACAATATCTCGAACTTCTGGAAAAAGTTGGCGATGTTCGAGGGAAAGCTGCTACTTTGCACCGTCTAGCAGGAATCTATGCCG